>NZ_JBMFIW010000014.1:0-43205 GCF_049974385.1 Caldisphaera sp.
CTGCCTTACCAGGGCAGCGCTCCACCAGGCTGAGCTACCACGGCCCATTTATTAAGAATCTAGGAAGGATTAAAATGGATTTTGCTCATTTTTGATCTTATTATCTTACTAAAAATATGGATTCATTTCAATTGATTCTAAGTAGTAATTAGCATCTTCGTCTCCATAATAAATAATGATTATGAGGTAAATTTTGTTTCGTACAGCTAACAACTTTCATGATCTTAATCAAATTATCAATGTCCTACATTTTTAGTTTTCTTTTTAAGTTGCTAATAGGGACATTGAGATACGTTTATTAATACATTATCACTAGAGCGCCATTTAATGTTTAGAATTAGCTATACAATATCTTAAAATTTTATAATTTAAAATGTTTTATGCAAAGGATGTCTAGTTTTACAATATTTTGTAAAGTATTTTCTATATTTTTAATATATTATTAGATCTTAGACAAAACATCGAGACTTTTATATCTGACATCCTCACCTCTTTTAATCCAATATACCGAAGCTATTAAACCAAGTCCTTGAAACCCCATACCATATATAGCAAATCCCCATAATGGAAGTGATGAAGTTAAATAAGTTGATATAGTGTATGTTGTCATAGCTATTCCTCTAACTATACCTATATAAAATGCCCTATTTGTTGTTGGGAATAAAGTTGGTTCATAAATTGTTCTAACAAACCATGTCATAGTTATGAAAAATAGATTAATAAATGTCAAAGAATAAAATAGATACAATGACTTAAAGTTAAAAATTGTATATGCTAATATAGGTAAAAAACTAATTGTAGCAGTTAAAAATGAAATAAAAGTATATTTTCTCATATCAATTTTATCTATTATTGGACCAATTAATAATCCTGCAAAGCTAGCCCCAAGGTTAGCCCATAAAATAACTTCTATGAGAGAAGATCCTTTAAAGTAAAAATCCGCTAAAACAAAAGCCATTAAGGACCAAGTTAAGTAGTTTGCCAAAGCCCAAATTGTTAAAATCAAAAACCTCTTTTTTAGTCCTATATTAGATGATAAAAAGTTTTCTTTAACGTTTAATTCCTGGCTAGTAGTTATTTTGCTTATTTCTTTTTCTGCATCTTTAATTTTTCCTTTTGCTGTTAGCCATCTAATAGATTCTGGCATTAAAAGCCTCAACATTATAGCAATTATCAATCCTATTATAGCCATTATAGCTATTGATATACCCATTATTATAAATGAGTTTTTCATGAAATAAACAGACAAAGCTATAGCTGCGGCAATTGCCGCGCCAATATTTTCGAAATTTGGAGATAGAACTAATATTTTTTCCCTATATTTAACAGGAGTAAGTTCTGCAAGCAATGATAGCCCTATAGGATTCTCTCCTTCAACTCCAAACATAGATATCCCATAACCTAATAGAAATAGCACCATTTGTAGTAATCCTTTTATAAATAATAAATCTAAAACAATTATTAAGCTACCAAGGCCATAAAGACCCATAGTTATTATATAAGTCTTTTTTCTACCCATAATTCTATCGGATATTCTCGATAATATTAAATCTCCTAACAATGGAATAGCTGCTATAACAATTAAATAATATATGTTTTGATATGTTGGAAAAAATGCGTATCCCAAAGTATTAATTATCCCCCATAAAAAGAAACCTATAGATGTTGAAAAGAAAATATACCAATGCATTTTACCCCATTTTGCCAAATCAATTTTTCTGATTAGATTTTCAGACATAATTTCACCTTAGAGAACAGTTGTTCTCTAAATATTTAAATTTTTTCATAGGACTTATTATAAATAAGTATTGCTAATTTTCAAATACAAAGAAAGATTAAAATAACATGTCATATGGGCCCGGCCGGAGTCGAACCGGCGACCTCCGCCGCGTCAGGGCGGCGTCCTAACCAAACTAGACTACGGGCCCTCAAATCTATATTTATTGTTACCCTTTAAAATCATTTCTTTCATAAAGATATAAAATTTTTTGATTTTAAATAAAATAGGGTTGAAAATGATAGCATTAACCCTAGAATTACAAGATGAACATGTTTTCATTTCAGATCTGAACAACTATTTAAAAAATTATAAAAACAATTTAAATGACAAGAAAAATTTGCAAAAAATTAGTAAAATTCTTTTTATTTTAAGCAATTATGTTTTAAAATGCCATCATAAAAAAGAAGAAAAATTCATTTTTCCATATTTAATAAATAAGGGTGGAGAAGAAGCATCTTTGGCAAACGAAATGATGAACCAACATAAGATCATTGAAAATCTTGAAAATCAATTAGAAAGTAGTTTAAATATGGTCGCATTAAAAACAATAGATCAAAAACTTTTAGACCTAATCACAATTTTAGATTCTCATATCCAGGAAGAAAATACTGTTGTATTCGCATATGCAGAAATTTCTATTGATGAAAAAGAAAAAGAAAAAATTCTAAATGAAATTAATGAATTTGAAAAAGAAAACCCCGAATTTTGTAATAAGGATAAATACCAAAAAATATTAAATCAGTTGCAATGAGTGTAATTTATTATTAAATAATAAAATCAAAATATTAAATCAGTTGCAATTTATAACATTTAATTTTTTTATAAAGATCTTTATTAATAGATTACTCGCATAAAGGTTAAAGTAGTGATTTCATATATAGAAAAAATATATATAGTCTATTTAAGTTAAATATACCGAGGAGAGATAATGGAATATAAATGGAGAGCATTATCTGTCACAAGCGTTGGATCACTGATGTCAGCTATAGATAGCACGGTTGTATTATTAGCTCTAGTTCCTATAACTCAAGATCTTCATGCAAATTATGTCACAATAGTTTGGGTAGTTATAGCTTATTTGCTAGCAAGCACCAGTTTAGTATTAAGTCTTGGAAGAATGGGAGATATGTATGGAAGAAAGAAAATTTACAATCTCGGATTTATAGTCTTTACTATAGGTTCCTTGTTAGCGGCTTTATCATTAAACGGTATTCAATTAGTTATTTATAGGGCCATAGAAGGAATAGGATCAGCTATGATGATAGCTAACTCTTTAGCTATAATATCAACAGCTTTTCCACAAAATGAAAGAGGCAAAGCTTTTGGCATAAATTCTATAGTTTGGGCAACCGGAAACATTTTAGGTATAGTATTAGGAGGTTTTATAATAACATATACTAGTTGGAGATGGATATTTTTAATAAACATACCGATAGGCATTTTCGGAACTATATGGGCTTGGAGGACATTAAAAGAAACTAAGGCATATAATACAAAGGAATCGTTTGATATAGCAGCTGCTATAGCATTTACTTTAGGAATATTATTAATACAATTAGGGGTAACGAATGGCCTATTATATGGCTGGCACGACTTTTCCACAATTGCATCATTTATACTATCACCGTTTCCTTTTATATTCTTTATCATATGGGAAACAAAATATGCAATCGACCCGATAATAGATTTGAAATTATTTTTTGGTAATAAAATGTTTAGCGCTTCTACTTTTACAGCTACAATTCAGAGTTTAGCTATGTTTGCTGTCAATTTTCTATTATTATTTTATTTGGAAGGTATATTTGGGTTAAGCGTTCTAACAGCTTCGTATCTAATAATACCTATGGCATTTGTTAATGCCATAGTAGGCCCAATAGGAGGTAGGTTAACCGATAAATATGGTGCAAGAATTATAAGCACTTTAGGTTTAGCATTCCAAGCAGCAGCTATATTAATGCTTAGTTTTATGAATTCGTCAACATCCTTATGGTATGTTGCGTTTACTGAAGGCATTTTTGGAGTTGGAGGAGGTTTATTTTGGCCTTCTAACACAAGTGCTGTGATGTCCGGTGCTCCCAAAGGTAAATATGGTGCAGCGTCTGGAATATTATCAACTTTTAGAAATACAGGCATGATATTGAGTTTCGCTGTAGCATTAACTGCTGTAGCAAGCAAGCTACCACCTGCTATAGTTTATCAGCTATTTGTAGGCACGCTAAGCACTAAGCTTGATATTAATACAGCTAGCAGTTATTTAGCAGCTCAATCATATGCTTATCATATTTCTTTTGGTTTACTTGTTATATCAATAATATTGTCCTTAATGAGGCCTAGTAAAACACAAAATATAATTGAAGAAAAAATAAAAACTCAACAAAGTATACCTATACAATGAATTTATTCTTTAATGTATTTGTTGCCCATCCTTACTATAATGTATTATTTGTGTGGGACAACTTTGTGAAGCAGCATCTACACAATCTTGTAACTCATCACCTACTGTACCTTCACTTCTTGATCCTTGTTCTTTTTTATCTGCATCTGCTCTCCATTTATTAACTATTTCTGCCTTGCCATCAATTTCATTCATCTGAAATACGTCTGGACACAAGCTAACGCATACCATATCTGCTATGCAATTCTCTCTTGGTTCGATCCAAACCTTTATTGTCATTTTTCTCACCAATTTTATATTATTTTTATAAGTTTTAAGTTTTAGTAAATACTAATACTTAACTTATATGATTTTATCTATCTATATAATTATAAACTATACATATTAATAATTCATATTATTAAATTCTTAATTAAATAATTTAAATGATAAGATATTTATTTTTGAAAGAAATATTTTTACTGGTGTCGCTATGAATATAGGGTTTGCAAGAATTTTAATGAGCAAATCAATAAGAGTATTTTTGTCAGGAATCGTATCAATTTTAACACCATTTTATCTAAAATATTTAGGATTTTCACCATTCTTAATAGGAATTTCCATATTTGTTATTGTGTTAGGTAATGTGGTTCAAAATTTAATTTTGACATGGTTTAGGAGCAAAATAAATATCAAAACATATTTGCTTATAGTTAGTTTGCTTTTTTCTATATCAGGATTTATTCTATTTATATCTTCTTCAATATTCTTAATTTTTTTATCACTGTTTATAGGGAATATAAGTACAACCGGAAATGAGACTGGTCCATTCCAGTCAATTGAAGCAGGTATTTTGCCTGATTTAGTAGATAAAAACTTTGTAAAAAGAGCATATGGTATTTATAATTTCTTAGGCTATACTTTTTCCTCATTAGGAGCCTTAACATCATCAATACCGGCTTATTTTAATTACGATATATTCTCCTTCAAAATATTTTATTTATTGTATGGAATAGGAGGTTTAATAATTTTTATAAATTATGTTAAGTTTAATTACAAAGAAGATGAAAGCACAAGACTTTCATTAAAAGATTTTGATAAAAAAGCTAAAAGAGATCTTTATTTAATTACAGCATTATTTTCTACTGATGCCCTAGGAGGTGGATTCATAGTACAATCAATAGTAGCTTACTGGTTCAACTTAAGATATGGAATATCATTAAAAGTTTTGGGTCCTCTTTTTACGGCAGTGAATATAATTACTGCTATTTCTTTATTGTTAGCACCTTTGATAGCGGAAAGGTTGGGAAATCTTAGAACGATGGTTATTACCCATCTTATATCTAATGTATTTTTAATAATGATACCTATTTTTTCATCATTTTGGATAAGTGCTATGTTTTTATTGCTAAGACAAAGTATGTCTCAAATGGATGTGCCGACGAGACAAGCTTTTATCGTTGAAATATTTAAGAGAGAATATAGAGTCTCATTTAATTCTATATCAAATACTTTTAGAAGCATTTCTTCTTTGTTTGGATCTCCTTTAGATGGTGTAGCTTTAGAAAATGGTTTATTGATTTTACCATTCTTTGCAGGAGGTTTCATTAAAATTTTCTATGACTTTTCTATTTTCTATTTTTATCGTAATAGAACAAAATAATTATTTATATTTTTGTGTCTCTTCGATGCTTTCTTGGTTTAAATCCTTAAAGTAATTGTTGTATATTTCTTCTACAATTATTTTTTCATCTGTTTTTAATTCTAATCCATTAATTTTAATGTATTTATCTATTTCTGTTATAGATGTTATATTTGGTAAAACAGATGAAACGTTTCTGTTTGATAATATAAAGATTAATGCTAATTCATATAGCATATAATTTTTTAATTTTTCTTTTAATATTTCTGCCCCCTGTAATCCTTTTTTAATCCAATTTATATCTTTAAATTTTCTATGTAATTTACTATCATAGTTTATTGGCCATTTCATTTCATTTAGTACGTCGCTTGCGTGAGGTACTCTAATAAAATGATCAATGTTTTCATATTTTAAAAAGTCTTCACCTGGATATCTTTCTATTATGTTATATATATGTTCTAGGCTTTCATAACCAATTTCTATAGCTTTTAAACCCTCTTCTTTCCAACCTAATGTTGGACCTAATGAGATTCCATAACTCAATATTTTGCCTTCTTTCTTAAGATCCTTTAGAAATTCGAATATTTTTTCATTAGTTACCACATTTATAGTTGGATTGTGAAGCATTAGTATATCTATATAGCTTGTTTTCAGTCTATTTAACGAATCATTGATTGCTTTATTCAGATAATCCAAATCAAATCTTCTCTTATTTGTTAATAAATCATACCCTACCTTAGTTAAAATAACTATATCGTCCCTATTAGTTTTAAATATACTTAACAATTCCTCTCCTTTTCCCTTTCCATAGATATCAGCAGTATCGAAGAAATTTATTCCTTTTTCATAGGCATACTTTAATATTTTCTCTGAATTGCTTACAATACCCCATTCATTAGAAACTAAAGACCATAATCCTATTCCTATTTCTGATACTTCTTTATTAACATTTTTTAGCTTTCTATATATCATAGGTTCCACAATTTTTTGTCTAAAACTAAAAAATTTAAAATGCGATATAGATTTTAATGTAAAGCCAAATCAGCAACTTTGAACTATAAAATTATACAAGATGTATTGAAAAGTAAACAAGGCCTAGTGAATTTAATACTTTATTCAACAGATAAAACGTTTCTCAGAAAAGGAAATAAAAGCTTGTTAGTATTTATTAATTGGTGATATTAATTGGCATTAAAAAGACAAGCTTCACATGCAGGATCGTTTTATCCATTAAATAAAGATGAGCTTATTAAATCAATAGAAAATAGCTATTTACATAAACTTGGTCCAGGGAATTTGCCAAAGGTAGGAGAAAGAAAAAGACAAAGTATTGGTTACATGGTTCCTCACGCAGGCTACATATACAGCGGACCAATTGCAGCTCACAGCTATTTTAATATAGCAGCTGAAGGAAAACCAAAAGTATTTGTGATAGCAGGACCTAACCATACAGGTCTTGGAGAAAACGCATCTATATGGAAAGAAGGACTTTGGGAAACTCCTCTGGGTGATGTTGAAATAGATAGTGAAATCTCAAAGCTTATAGTTTCTTATTCAAAATATTTTTCTTTTGATGAGGAAGCTCACCTATATGAGCACTCTGTAGAAGTCCAGATACCTTTCTTACAGCAACTATTTGAAAATGTAAAAATAGTTCCAGTTGTAATTAAGCTACAAAATGAAGAAGTTTCTTTAGACCTAGCTAATGCTTTGTACAAAATAATAACAGAAAATGGGGTAGATTTAATCTATATAGCTAGTAGTGATATGAACCACTACGAACCTTATGATGTTACTTATAAAAAGGATGAGATGGCATTAAAGAAGATTGAGGAATTAGATACAAATGGATTATTTAAAGTATTAGATGAAAACAACATAACTATGTGTGGTCCCGGGCCCGTTGGAGCATTACTGTATTTAGGAAAAAAGATGAACTCTAAGGTTCAAATATTAAAACACGCAACCTCTGGTGACATTACTGGAGAGAAGGATTGGGTCGTTGGATATGCAGCAGCAAAAGTTATAAATTCATAAAAATATCTTCAGATGAAAATTTAAATTTAAATCAGATTATATTTTATACGAAGATGATATGCAATGAAGCTCAAATCTTACTCATCGGCAGTTATTTTGGGTTTTCCAATACCAGATACATCTAACCCTTTTATTGCTGTTCCTACAAAAGAACTAGTATTTAATATAAATATAGAAAAATGCAACAAACCAATTGTATTATTTGATAATTTTCCTAACGAAGTAAAAGAGTATATATTAAATTATTGGAAAAAATTAAATGAAGGATTAAACGAAAATTTATGTGCAAAGGTTAATTTGGAAGAAAATCTCAAAGGCTTTACATATTCTGGATTGTATGCAGTCACAACCTCTTTGCTCTTGTATTCTTTAGGAAAATATAATAATGAAATTTTAGAAGAGGATGAAATAATAGAGCTTACTAGGATAACTGATAATGTTAAAGATCCTTCATGGAGTTCAGTTCTAGATTCGTTGAGATTTTCATCTTTAACAGGAAAATCAGTAGTATATAGGAACGATGAAGAGAACTCATCATTAATGAAAATTATATTCCCAATAGAGTTTAGAAGCATGATTACATTGAATCAAAAATTAACGAGGGATTTATTGGGAAACGATGTTTATGGATCATTAACTCATCTCATGGGAATTTCAGTATTAGAAGCATCTATTAGGCTTAGAGAATCAAACAACTTTAGAGAAGTTTTTAATATATTTAGGCCAATAACTGATGCAATATCAAAAATAATGTGGGGATTAGACAGCAATGAAAATTGTTTTTATGTTCCTGGTTTACCTAATACTGCTGAAAAGATATGCATCTAAAACATTTATATTTAATTAATTTAGAATTTTATTAGGGATTAAAATTGAAGTGCAAATCTGCTGTAATAAAACTTGGAGGAAGTCTAATTACAGACAAATCGTCTCCAAGAACTATAAATTGGGATTCATTAAATGATTCTATTTTACAAATATATAAATATTATAAAGAAAGTAATGCGAAAATAGTTCTTGTACATGGAGGAGGGAGTTTTGGTCATTATGAAGTTGATAAAATAAGGAAAACAAGAAATGTAATTGATTCTTTTTCAACATCTTTAATTCAGGAATCTATGTTAACATTAGCTTTAGCAGTACTAAAATCTTCAATAAACTCTGGAATTCCTGCCTCTCTACATCCAGCACATACTATATGTAAAAGCAATGTAAAAGATTGTAATTATTATCCAATAATAAATGATTTAAACAACGGGTTAATACCAATTACTTATGGTGATGCAGTTTTTGATGGAGAAGGGAAAATTATTAGTGGAGATGATTTATCTGTACAAATTTCAAATATTATAAATTCTGATTGTTTGATTTTTGCGACAGATGTGGAAGGAATCTTAGATGAAAAAGGCAACCTAATAAGAGAATTAAGGAGAGATCAAAATATAAATATTATAAATAGGAATGTTTTTGATGTCACCGGTGGTATTATAAATAAAATAAATAAGGCTTTTAATTCAAAGTCTAATAACATAAGAATAGTATCGGGAAAAGAAATCTATAACGCTTTAAATGGAGAAGATGTTGGAACAAAAATCATTAGCCTTTAGTTTTTTCCCAATAGTTTATTATTTCACCAGACTTCATAACTATAAGCATTTTCTTCATATTAGCTAAAGACCTTTCGTGCGATTCTTTATCAGAGGATGAAACAGCATCTTCAGCAATCACAGGTAAAAAACCTAGGTTAAATGCATGTCTTGCACTAGATTCGACTCCAATTTCAGTTGCAATACCAGTAAAAACTAAAGTTGTAATTCCTGCATTTCTAATCATAAGCTCAAAATTAGTCCCAACAAATATGCTTGCTGTGTTTTTATTTATTACAATTTCATTTTTCTCTGGTTTAATTGCCAATTCGTACAAGTTAGGATCATTACCCCATGAAGCTTTTCTTCCCCATCTTGATAACAGAAATTTTCTTACAGGCGATTCAAACCTTTCTGGTAAGGGCGTTATTTTAGTATAAAATATAGGAATGTTTAGAGACCTGGCAGAATTTATTAAATTGTTTAAAGAATTCATGAACTGCTCTTTATTAAAAATTCCTTGAACTAACATGTTTTGGACGTCCCATACAATCAAAGCAGAATTATTTGGCTTAAACAGTTCTTCATAAGAATTATATTCACTCATACTACCACCAAAATATATATGTAGCTTAGATATATAAATATGTATCATATAGTTTTTCTATATGAAACTTTTTAAACCTTTCTCTATTTAATGAATGTAGTGATCAAGTTGAAGTTAATACCTACAATTATTTTCATTACAATCTCAATAGCAGGAATTGGTGCTGCACTAACATCTTATTATTACGTTTATATGGCTAACACTTCACCACCTGCTTGTCATTTTAGTGAAAACATAACAAGTAGTGGTATTGAATTAAACTGTTTAAACGTACTTAAAAGTTCATATTCTTCTATTAGTTTAAATTTTGGAGTAAAAGTTAATGCAAACTTTGATGTTTTAGCAATAATTTATTTCAGTGTTAGTCTTATACTTTCACTTATGATGCTTTTTACTTATTATTCAGTAATAGCATAATATATTTGGTCTATAATAGGAGCAAGCTTCATACCATATTTAGTTTACTTAGAAATATACGTTATAAGATCCATATGTATTTATTGCACAACAATGCACATACTGATAATTTCGCAGGTCTTATTATCTTTATATTACATTAAATCAAAAAAATTAATTTAGGTTATTTCATTAATTTACTTTTGTTTCTGATAGAAATTATAGTACCATAGGCTATTATTACAACCCCCACTATACCTAATATAATGCTTAAAAATATTGATAGATACGAAGGCCATAAAACAATTCCCACGATTGCATATCCAATTCTTATAGGAACCGTATAATTGTTAGCTATTGTAATTGTTCCATTAGTTGTCGAAGCTGCAACCCAAATATTGTTACTTCCTGCCTGTGATACACTTTGTCCATTTATTAGGACTTTTAATGGGTTTGAAGAATTGTAAATAAGTAATTTACCTTGACTTATGGATATAGATATGTTTTGATTAGGAGCCAGCAAATATGTTGATAAATTGATTTGTTTTTGAGCTTGTTTAAGGGAATTGGAAAAAGTAGATTCCAGAGCATATGGAGAAACAATAAACAATAAAACTACTGCAACCGCTAAAATAACTATCCCTATTGTAAATAATCTCCTAGCACTTGGCATTTAAATTACCTCAGATTATCTATAGAGAAAAAAGATTATAAATATAGTTTATTTAGTCCTTATCAAAAAGCCAGAAAATCCTATCGCCCAAATTAAATTTGGATAAACTATTAATCTTTCCATGCCACCATAATTAAAAGGACCATAAATATTAAATATATATAATATTAGAGATACCAATCCTATGCTTCCCATTATAGGCCATGTTAAATTTTTGTTTGATTTATATTTGAAAGCAGCATAAGATGATAAGGAAGCAAAAAGAAAAACTATTAATGACATTATAGTATGTAAATGATAAGGAGAATTTTCAGGGAAAAAACCAACTCCAGCAGCACCTATTCCTGATAATAATAAAAATATCTTTAAGATTTTTCCTTCTAATAAGAATCCAGATATTATCAACAAAAAACCCATTACAATTATTGATGTATTGAATATATAGGCAGTACTGCCAACACCTAAATCACTTATGTAATTTTTTGAAATACTATATCCTGGATATAATGATTCCGCAATCATCATAAATATGAAAAACTGAGCAACACCAATAAATATGAGATATCCAGATATTTTTTCTTTGTTCATTGTTTTACACCATTGAATAAAAATATTTTTAGAAATTTAAATTTTTCTATAATTTTATATAATAAATTTTTATTAAAAGCTGCTAACAATCTATAAAAAGTTTTTACTTGGTATTTCTTATTAATTTATTAATATTTGTCAATAATTTATATTTAGTTGAAAAATAAAAACAAATAAGAAAAAAAGATTATGGTAGAACGTAACCTATCGATCCAGCGAAAGCTAATATTAAAAACAAGAAACCATCTATAGCCGAGAATATTCCTGCTATTTTTGCATAAGTTGCCTTACCAGTATATCCATGAATTGATAGAAACACAGTAACTGGAACTAAGAAATATAGTATTATTGATATGAATATTAAACCATGTATAGCTGTATATGTTGCAAACATAGCAAAAATTATGCCTGTATACCATAAAGCATGTTGAATTATATACATATTAGTTCCGCCTAATATTAACGCTATTGATATCATCCATAGCAACAAAACAAATGCAGCAGCAACAGTTGCATCAAAAACAGCTGCATCTTGAATAACAAAAGCCAATGCAAGTGTCTCCATTATTGCGCCACTCAATATAACTATACCAAAATCCTTAGGATTATTTTTAGTCCCACCAACACCCATATTAACAAAACCTATTATTAAAGTCATAACTCCTGCTTCCCAAAAAAGAGTATTCATAGCTGTGTTAGCTAATGCACCCATTTTTGTTTCACCTCTAATATTAAAATATTAATGTAATATATAAATTTAACTATATCAAAAATATTATATACAAGTTTCCCACAAACATCTAACTAGTTGTAAAAAAACTAATTGTTAAAAAAGAAATCTGTTTATTCTCCAATTAACTTTTAAGAGATTTAGGAAATCTGATCAACATCAATGATATTATTACAGCTATTGCAGATGCAGCAACTAAATCGCCAATCATTCTCAACCAAATTAAATTCTGAACTACCTGGAGATTCCAGAACCCAATATTACCATTTGGTGTTGTAATTGTTTTTATATACCAAAAACCATACTTTAGCTCGTAAATCCACTGCAAAATTCCCAATGGTAACAAAGAGATTAAAGCCTGGAGGTAAAATCCAACAGTATAAATTATTGATGCTATACCTAAGTACTTTAGATCTCTTTCTGTAAATCCTCCAGATAATGTATAAGCGACTACCCACATTAATATAGTTGGTAGTCCATAGGCTAATGGAAATGCCAAGTGAGCATGAGCCATTGTAAATTGTAGGTCATGGGTAAAATAATTAATTATAGGAGCATTAATCAAACCTGCTCCAAAAACTATTACCCCAGCACTTCCACCTATTCCTGCAGCTAAAACAAACGTTATCAAGGTTTTTTGGAACTGATTTAGATTGTTGCCCTTGTTTCTTTTAGCTGCTAAAATTACGTAACCCATGGCCATTCCTAATGGTATGGCCTCTAAAACACTTAATATAGCACCTATGTACATCCATATAACAGGAAATCCAGTCCAATAATAATGATGAGCTGTACCGATCATGCCAGTAAGTACTTCTGTTACTGCATCTATAGTTACAACAGTTTTTGCTAGACCCGCTGGAATTAGACCTTGTAAAACTAATAGTAATGCAAGTACAGCTATTACAATACCTGGCCAGAAACCTTCTACATTTGCATGCACAAATATCCATCTGAAGAACTCATCTTCTGTAAAATAGGGAAAAGGTTTTACAATTGGTAATGCTCCAACAAAAATACCTATTGCATCACCCGCAAGTAAGTATGATAGTACTTTGGCAAAGGGCTTAAGAAGGTCAACTGTCAATTTAGACGCTTTATAAAATAAATACGAGACGTAGCCTAAAAGAGCGGTTATTAACAATAACCAGAAAGAACCGACTTCTATTACATCCCTACCTTGTGCTCCAAATATAAACCACCATGGAGATGGTATTAGCTGCAGATAGCTTGCCCATAATCCGAACAAAGAACCTAATGCAGTTACTACACCCAAAATTATAACGGTAATCATTGTTTTCCTAGATATATTTAATCCAAAGTATGGCAAAACGAATAGCGAAAAAATTACCCATGTTAATGAAATCCAATATATGGCCAACCATATATGTAAGCCCCTTGCAACATTAAACGGTAAAATAGATAGAAGATTTAAACCATATAATACACCCGTAGAATAAAGATGCATAACATATGCTCCTAATAGGCCTTGTACTCCAGAGCCCAAGGCAGCTATAAGCATGACCCATAATGCTAATTTTTGGGTTTTATTGGGTTTAGGTAAATCAATTTTTACAATAGGATCATTCCAATGCGAAATTAATTCCTTAATTATATAGATTATAAGAGGTATTCCAACAGCAAAGATAGCACCTATCATTGCAAATGTAGAAAAATAAGCGTTATTGCTAGGCGTAGTTAATCCTATAGTATAAGGAAAACCATTCGTATAACCCATAATTGAAATTATTGCAGACCATGTAAAGTATGCGGTCAAATCCTTTATTATAGTCTTATTTGTTATCAAATTGGGTTTTAATCTATATTGAGATGAGTTTGATCCTAAATATATAGAATAATAATCAATTGCATAATTATAAGCGTTAGCAAAATCATTGCTAACAACTATTGTATTATTATTTTTATAATATATTGGATCTAAATAATTTTTAATCTCATTAAGTTCGGTTGAGTTATAATTTGAAGGCATATCGCCTTGTGATATTGGATCTAAATATAGCTGCTTTGCCGTATAATCTTGAAATAACCTTAAGGTATAACCAGTAAAATCTATACCAAAATATGATCCCATACCTTCAATGCTACCGTAATCCATAAGTCCATACTTTTGGAAGTAGTATTTTCCCATAATTATTTGTTGTTTAGTAAAAAGGACAGTACCGTTTTGTGATATTACCTCATTCGGAACTGGAGGGAAATTTCTAAACGTATACGCATATAAGGCAAAAGCAAATATAAACACAAATATAACTGCTACTAAAACAATTTTAGTACTTCCATTTTCCATTATGTTCACCAATTAATAATTAAGGTTAAATATATTTAGGTAAGATCCTAACCTTTTAGGAAATCTAAATAAAAAAATAAATTTTAGCAATTAAAATTTTAGTAGGGGTTAAATTGGTTAAGCTTGTAAAGGCTCAAATAAAGATTTACAGAGATGATTGCGAAGTAACTAATGAGATTTATGAAAGAGGAATTAAATTTAAACATTTAAAAGTTAGACCCGGATATGAGGAGAGCATTCATATAATAAAATTTGAAAACCCGATAGATAGAAATTCTATTAGGGGACTCAGAAACATTTCACAAATCGATAGCAATACCATATTAGCTATTACAAAAAGTTGCAGTGCTTGTAAAGTTATGTCTCTAGTAAATCTATTGATATTGTCAGCAGAACCTGGTAACAATAACAGTATAGTTTATACGGTATTAGCAAAGAATGATCAACTAAACGATGCCATAAAAGAGATCAAAGATAATGGACTAAAAGTTGAGATATTAAGTAAGGAGAGATACGAAAACATTGATTTAAGCGAAAAGCAAATCAAAGCAATTATAACAGCATATAAAATGGGATATTTTTGTAAGGATAGAAAAGCAACGCTAACTCAGGTTGCCCAAAAGCTTAATGTAAAACCATCATCGCTTGAGGATGTTTTAAGAAGAGGATTAGAAAAAATCTTAAGTAATTACTTTTTAGAACAAGGCCTTATGGATGAAGATGATATTGAGAGCAATAGGTGTTGATAAAATCAATAAATGATATATAAATATACTAATTAAAACGAACAATATAGATGAATACATACCTATTCTTCCAATTTTCTTTATTTCTTTAATATTAATAATTTTATTACCAGAAAGAGATAAAGCAATCAGAGGAAATAAATACAGCGTAACCAAGTAATAATTTCCAGAAATTAAATAAGTCAATGCAATAGCTATTACAACTAGAGATAATGTATAACCAACAGTTTTAATTTTATCAATCTTCCTAAAAGGTAGCTTATATTCAACTATAGAAGCTAAAGTTAAGGTAAACATAATCCACGATAATATTATAAGAAATTGATAGGTTTTCACATAAGATATCATTGATAACCAAACTAATGACATAGATGACAAGAAACTGCTACCTGAAATGTTAGTTAAGACGTATTTTTTCCTTAACGAAGACGCTAAATAAATAATCAATAAAGATACAGGTAGAATCAAATATAATGTTAATTTAACTAAAATAATATATGGTATTAACAATAATGTAACCAAAGCAATATCCTTTACTTTAATTTTATTTATTCTTAACCTTAAATAATTAAAACAGTAAATATCAATAATTGCATTAATTATAACCATTAATGATATTATAGAAATTTTCGATGATAGCCCAAGAGATAATACTAACGATAATATTAACGAAGACATTAATCCATGCGCCATTGGTGTTTTCTGCATTGAATATCACGATTATTAAAAAAATAATAAACCTAAATTTACCTTAGCCTAATCTTTAAGGCAAAATAGGATAGGTTTTTATTTTTGAGAAAGTAATAATAAAATAGGTGATAAAAGTGGGAAACGTAGAATTTCCTAGCAAAGAATGGGCAGAAATTTTTTGTAAAAAAATTAATGAAAACAATAACTATAAAAACGTTGCTAAAGGCTGGAAGTGGCCTCTGATGTTTAAGGTGATAGGCTTATCTGATGAATTATTGAAAAAGTTTCCCAGTGGGAATATAGGTATTAAGTTAGATTTATTTGAAGGACAATGTAAAGGCGCCGAATTTTATGAAGATTCTACAAAAGGGAACGCTGATTTCATATTAACAGCATCGTTCGATAGCTGGATGAAAATACTTACAGGAGAACTTAATCCTGTTACCGCAATTTTACAAGGAAAACTTAAATTAGAGAAAGGATCCATGGCAACAGTGATGAGATTTCCTTCAGCAGCAGTTGAATTGGTAAAATCAGCTCAAGAGGCTTCTAAATAAATTAATATATTTTATTTAATATATCTTTTATTTCATCTATTGTAGGAGAAATTGGATTAAAAGCAAGATCAGGATCCCTTAAAGCTAAATCAGCAATCTTATCTATACTACTCTTATATGTCTTTTCATCTATTGCTATTTCGCTTAATTTCTTAGGTTGTCCAATTTTATTATATAAGTCTAATAAATGCTCTGTCAAGTTCTTTTTTATTTCAAATCCATCTAACTGTTCTAATGCAATTTTTATTTCATCATACATTTTCCCTGCATTTTTATCTTTATAATTAAAATTTATTACATAAGGCATTACTATTGCTACAGCCATACCATGAGGAATATTAAATAATGAGCCCAAAGGATGCGCTATAGCGTGAACTAAGCCTACACCTGAATTAGAAAATGCTATACCAGATAGCGTGGCAGCAAGATGAAGATAGTTAAGCGATTCCTCATCATCCTTATTTTCTACAACTTTTGGTAAGTATTTGAAGAACATTCTAGCTGATTGAATAGCTATTCCCTCTGATAATGGATTAGAATTTATTGATACTATACCTTCGATATCGTTTGCCAATCCATCAATAGCGGTTATAATTAGCTGCTTTTTCGGTAAAGTTTTTAAAAAATTTATGTCTAGAATGCTCTCGTAAGGAACTAAATCATAATTACCTGATGCGTATTTAATTTCGTAATTATTTTCTTTTATTTTCAAAACAAAAGCAAAGCTAGCATCACTTCCAGTTCCGGCTGTAGTTGGTATTGTAACTAGTAATGGGAATTTATTTTCTAAGTTTAACGAAACAAATGGAGAAATATCTTCGCTTTTTAAATCAGGTCTCAGTAATTTAACCCTTAAAACTTTAGATACATCAATGACGCTTCCTCCACCAATAGCAACAATAAGATCTATATTTTCTCCTTTGACAAACTCATAAATATTGTTAACTGTTTCTATATTAGGCTCCGGACTTATATCATAATATAGTCTTACATTTATACCATTTTTAGCTAATCCTTCTTCAATCTTTTTAAAGTAATCTGTACTTCTTATTACCTTATCAGTTATTATTAGAATATTCTTTAAACCATAGCCTCTAGATAAATTTAAAAGCTCTTCTAAAGAATCTGCATTATAAATAATCTTTCTTGGTAAAACAAGAGACACCATTTTAAACACCTTATGAAGGAATTTCGACCCCTTCTAGCCAAATTCCAGCTAATATTTCAAAGTGTGGTGGTATTACATTTTTATCTACGGCCACATTTATTACAGATGATTTCTTCGATTCTATAGATCTTTCCAATGCGGGTTTTATTTCATCTGGTTTTGTAATATATTCTCCATGGCATCCAACAGCTTCAGCTATTAAATCATATCTTATCTCAGAAAAATCAACGCCTACATGTCTGTTGCTATAATATAATGTTTGACCAGCTTTAATCATTCCCCATGCGCTATCATTTAATACAATAAAAGTGATTTGTAAGTTTTCTCTGCATGCAGTTTCAAGATCAGCTATATGAAATCCAAAAGCTCCATCTCCTGATATTACATAAACTTGTTTATCTGGATTTGCAAGCTTAGCAGCTATTGAGAAGGGTATTCCAGAACCAAGATGGCCTGAATCTCCACTAGCAGTGCTGAAATAAGTATAAGGTAAATAAACCTTATTCAGATATGACGCCCATACGGTAGTGTTACCGCCATCGATTACTGCTATAGAATCTTTAGGGAAAAACTCCCTTACTTCTCTTACAACCCTTAAAGGATGTATTGGTATAGAATCAGAATAAGAAAGATCTTCCATATTTTTTAAATATTCTCTTTCGGATTCTTTATATTTTTCAAGCTTTTCTGGGTAATCTTTCTTTGGTGGCATAATTTTTTTAATTGCTTCCAATAATTGGCTTAAAACTACTTTTACATCACCGATAATACCTATATCAACAGGTCTATTTAATCCTATATCGTCACCTGTGATATCTATGTGAATTGTTTTTTGATTACTGAAATCACCCCATGCAGGAGGCTTTCCCCAATAATCTAGATCTCCAAGCCTTGATCCTGCTATTAATACAACATCAGCCTCTGTTTGAGCTTCTAATGCTCCTGGTAATGAAGGTAATAGTAACGAAGGATAATCCTCAGAAATACTACCTCTTCCACCAATTGATGTAGTTACTATAGCTTTTAGATAATCAGCCAATGCTTTAGCTTCTTCAACTGCGTTAGCTCTTAAAATACCTCCTCCTAGGTGAATCAAAGGCATTTTGGCCTTAGCTAATAATTTTGCTGCTTCATCTATTAAAAAAGGATTACCTGCAGGAGGTACTATTGGTCTATAATTATCTGGTTTTAGCAAAGATACACTGCTTTCATCACCTGTTTGATATAGCACATCCACAGCTACATCTAAATGAACTGGTCCTGGTCTGCCAGTTAGAGCTTTTCTAAAAGCCCATTGAACCAATTCCGGTATTCTATTCCACTGACTTATATAAGCATTCCATTTTGTTACAGGCTTTAATAAATTAATTTGATCCAATGCTTGCATCGATCCATGATCTGGATAAGATTTCCATGATTGATTTTGAGCTGTTATAATTATTATTGGTATACCTTCAGCGAATGCAGGATAAACACCACCTATTAAATTAGCTGCTCCAGGGCCAACAGTTGCTATTACAACTCCAGGTTTGTTTGTAACTCTAGCATATCCATCAGCTGCATGTGCTGCAGCACCTTCATGATGAAATGTTACAAATTTAATCTTGTTATCGTTATAAAATGAATCTAATAAAGGATATAATTGATCTCCAGGTACACCAAATACATATTTTACCCCTTCATTAACCAAAATCCTTTTAATTAATTCTCCACCTGTAATTTTTCCCACAAAAGTTCACCAATCTTATTGTATACAAAGAAAAATAAAATACTTTATCGAATACAAAGAAATAATAATAGATTCATTTATTATAAACTAAGTCTCTAGATATTTGACCTGTTACACAATGAATACTTCCTCCCCCTTTAACAACTTCATCCATTTTAACTTCTATTACATCAATTGCATTTTCTTCTAGGATTTTTCTCACAGCATCGCACCCTTCTGCTAAAAGTATTTTATTGGGCTCTAACGCAACGGTGTTTAAACATAACTTTGTTTTGAAATCTTTAGAAACATCAGAATATTCTACTGTTACTATATTAAAACCAAGATTTTTCAATTCGTCAGCAACTTCCCAAGGGAACATTTGTTTAATAGTAATAAGAGTGTCTTCATTAATTTGGGACACATATTCATCTATGTGAATTCTACTGATAGGGGTTTGTATAACAAATATGTTTTTAAAACCATTTTTTTGTAATAATGAAATAAATGCTTCTACACCGCTTTTATTATTTCTTTCACCAATTCCAACCAATGCTACATCATTTCTAATAATTAGTGCATTTCCTCCTTCAAAGATTTCATTGTTTTGCATTTTTTTCACTATAGGAATATTTAACTTCTTTAATGATTCCTCATATACGCTTTCTTCTCCTCTTCTAACATCGTATTTAAAGTTAGAAATTATTGCACCTGAAGGTATCATTAAAAATGGATCCCTAGCATAAACAGCATTTGGTTTATCTTCTAAACCTTGAACTATATTTACCTTAACACCTTCGTTTTTATATATTTCAATTAAATCTATTATTTCTTTTTTAAATTCCTCAATATTAACAGTAGAATTAAATAAATATTTACGGTAATTCTCTTCATTTACGATTTCCAGCTCTTTCCCAGGGACATGCATCATTACTTCTCTTAATTTCCCCACCTCTGAATCTAAATAAATCATGCACCTCAATCCTCCCTCCAATTATAAAATGTAAAAAGAAATATATAAAACAGCCTAATTATAAAAATTGGGTTTATTAACTCATTTAACATCTTTAAAGAATAAATAAAAACCTATTGTGGATATTGTATATAAAACAGCTGTAATAAAGAACGGAAGATTTAAATTACCTAAGTAAAATAAATATCCCCCAATAAATGGTCCAAAAGATCTAGGTATAGAATCTATAAGGTTTATTAGACTCTGGCCTCTTGCCCTTTCATCATAAGGTATTAAATTTAAAACAAAAGAGCTAAATATAGGCCCTGTCATGTTCATAAATGTGTTTCTTAATATGAATATTAATGAAGCAAGATAGAATGAATTAGCTAATGGAAGTAATATTAACAAAATTATACCTATTATATGGGTATAAACGATTGTTTTAACTCTTCCTAAATGCCTTGAAAGTTTTGGGGAAAATAAAGTTGATACAGCTAATATTCCATTAGATATTGCAAATATTGGACTTATTTCTGCTGCTGTTTTAGCAAATTTTAAATAAAACCATAAAGATATTATCGGCAATATTAAACCTGCCCCTAATCCAACTAAGGATTCAAAGGACAATTTCATTACATTTTTAAATGATTTCAATCTAAAATCTAATTTACCTCCTTTGTAATCTTCTTTTATTAAAGAAATTAATGACAACGATATTAATACAATAAATAAGTTCAAAAGTATTATATATCTTAATTTTATAAACATAGGCAATAATGAACCAATTACTGAAAGAAAAGTGCTAATAGAATAAGATAAACTCATATTTTTATCTAAATTTAGAGATTTTTCTGCTAATAAAGCCCCAGTTAGTCCGCCTCCACTCATCAAGCTAACTATTAATAAACCATATGGAAATTTAAGAAAAAGGAGCAAAAAACCTACTATAGATATAGATCTATTAATTATGGCAAATTTTTTTCTACCAAAAGCATCTCCCAGAGTAGAAAAAATAATTGATAAAAATGATCCAATTAACATTTGCCCTGCTATCAATAATCCTATAAGTGCTGCATTTAAACCAAGATCTTTAAGATATAAAGGATTTACAAGCTGAGAAGAACCAAAAATTAATCCATTAACTGACATTGCTGCAATCAGTAATTTTTCATCTCTTCTCATTATTATCCAACTCTTTAAACCTTGAAGTCCCATTAATATTGCTGATCACATTGTTAATACATATAAAACAAAATTATATCCGTTTATATTATTACCAGTATAAAATTTTTTATTAATTCCTTAAGAATAAATTTCTATAATGAAAACTTTAAAGGTTTAATTATTTTAATTTGTTAATTTTTCTCAAATAATCAGCCACATCATCTAAACCAAGCTTCTTTAAAGTTTCCTCTTTAATATATCCAGTCTCTTTGTCCCAACCAAAACCTTCGTAAGCTTCTTCTAACAATTCATTAGGTTTTTCAACCTTAAGCCCTTTGGCTGGTCCAGATAATATCGGAATTTCCATCCTTTTCGGTAGCTTATCGTGTGACTTTTCAAGACCTTCTCTCAAATTAAATGCCCTTTTTAAATTCCATGATCTTTCCCCTGCTTCAAAAATTTGTAATGGTGTTAAATTAAACCCTGTTAATGAAGAATAAAGAGCCGCTAACCTTTTAGGTGAAAGAGAACCTGTTTCATTAGTAGCTGCATAGAAATTACAATATCCAAGACTATTGATAACTTCGCCATATAAAGCTATAACCCTATATGCTTTTCCTCTATTAACTCCTACCTCTTCTAGTCTATCTGGCAACGGCCAAGGAAGTCCTACATCTCTTAAACCACTGTCAACTCCCATCATGTCATAAGATGGATATATTGGATGCTCATGGCAAGCTCCTCTTGGTCCAACAGAATACTGTATAGCTAAAAACTTAGATTCAACTCTTGGATCGTGCGCTGGAAACTCAAGTCCCTTAACATGGTTAACAAGATCTTCTGAACCTTTTCCAATTTTCTTTGCAGCCCAATAACTTCCTTCTGCCAATAAATTGCCAAAACCCTTTCTATAAGCTATCATGTCAACTAATGTTAAGAAAGTTTCTGCATCTCCCCATTTTAATTTAATTCCGCCTGTTTCCTTTTCCGTGATCATTCCCATCTCATAAGCTTCTATTGCCCATGATATCGTATGCCCTAGAGTAATAGTATCAATACCATAATTATTGGCCATATAATTATACCTTATTATAGCTTCCATATTATCTATCATTGGCATGGCCCCACTCATATCAACAGTTTCATATTCTGGACCTTCGTTTGGTGGTGTTGCAAATGGACCAGCTGCAACGTACGAATATCTGCTACATCCAATTGTACAGCTGTAACAAGCTCTCCTTTTTATCATATAATTGTTTTCTAAATAATCTGCTGATATTTTTCTTGCTTTATCAAAATAACCGGTCCTAAAATTTTGTGTTGGCAGACCACCCATAGCATTTAAGCCCATTAAACCCCCTACAGTTCCGTGAGCTCCCATTGCTCTATTGCCCGGATCGCTTATTATTGCATTTTCTGCTTCATAGCTTAATGAAATAAATTTTTCTGGATCATATACCCTTACGCCATATCCACCCGCTGCAACAATAGCCTTTAATTTTTTTGATCCCATAACAGTGCCTCCACCACTTCTTCCTGCCGCCCTATCATAGTCATTCATTATTGATGCATATTTGACGAGATTTTCCCCACCAGGGCCTATTGTAGCTATAGAAATGTCTTTCGCTCCCACTTCCCTTTTTAATGTATCTGTGGTCTGATGTACAGTCATTCCCCATAAATGGGTAGCATTTCTAATTTCTGCGTTTCCTCCTTCTAAATAAAGGTAAACTGGTTTCTCAGATTTTCCCTTAACTATTATCATATCGAATCCACTAAATTTTAAAAAAGGACCAAATTTTCCTCCTGATCTCGTTTCACCCCAAAAGTTAGTTTGAGGCGATTTAAATGCCCAAAATATATTTCCGCTTCCTGGTGCGAGCGTTCCTGTCATAGGTCCTGCGGTTGCTATCAATAGATTATCAGGCGATAATGGATCTATTAATGGAACTTGTTCATCCCACATTATTTTTGCAGCAAATCCGAGACCACCAATATATAGTTTTGCCCATTCTCTTTTCAAATCATCAATAATTATTTTATTTTTACTTAAATCAACCCTCAATATTTTTCCTGTATATCCATACCATTCGTCCATCTATATCGCCTCCCTTGTTCTTGGGGATGGATATGGGACTATTGGCACCATGCCTTTCTTTTGTAATTCCGCAAAGAAATATCTTTTATAATATGCCGCATCATTTGCCTCTAGATAAGCCAAAGCTCCTTCAGGACATGCCTTAACGCATTGTGGGTCTCCTCCACAAAGATCGCATTTAACCGCTTTCTTTTCAATATGATCTAATGTTATGACCCCATAAGGGCATACTACAATGCAGTTTGTGCAACCATCGCATTTATTTCTATCTATTATAACAGCATATGTATTAGGATCTCTATATATTGCGTTTTCCGGACAAACCCCTGGCATAGCGCAAAGACCGCATTCAATGCAAAATGTTGGCGCATCTAAGGGTTCATTTTCTAGCCTAACGACATGAATTGCTGATAAAGAAGGATCTATTATATTAAAATGTTCAAATGAGCATGCTTCTTCGCATCTTCCACATCCTGTACATCTATCAGGAATAGCCATTAGCATCTTTACCAACAAAACCACCATATTAATATAGATAACCAGAAAATATAACTCTTATTACTATGCTGATATTTATCTAATTTTTATTGTCATATATTATAAAGAATTAACAAATTTTATATTAGTAATAACTTTATTATAAGATTCTTTTTGATCTACAACTTTACCGCCCAATCTTATTATTAAGTCGTTAAATATATCGAATTCTTGCTTTAATCCATTATTTACTATTTTATTAACTTCTCTTATATCAAAATCGTAAGATAAATAATGACCGGATTTTTCTAAAAATGTTGGTGATGGTATAATTAATTTAGCATAATATTTTGCGCTCGTATCTATAATAGGTGTTATTTCAGTTATAAAATCTACATTGCTTAATGATTTAATTAGTTCGTCTCTATTAATCGAATTCGCTATCAAATTATTTCCTATTATTATTAAAGTTTTTAAATTTCTAATGATATCGATGATTTTATTATTTGTTTTTAAATTTAGATCATCTTTATTTGTTAAATATAGATGCTCTATTACGTTACCATTGCTAAACAAAGGTATTAAATAAACGTTTGCATAAAATGATTTCATTATTAAATATAAGTTAAAAAGTTCTTCTGCTATATAATTATTGAATTCGAAAAATAATGCCAATGGTAACTTATTAATAATTTTTAAAATATTTTCAGCTATTTCTTTTATTTCATTATCTAAATTATATGATTTTATTTTATTCAAAAAATTATCAAAATTTTCAAAATGTTCTTCTAAATATCTTTTATCGTAATTTTCTAGGGAAATTATTAGAAATTCTAATGCCCTAAATAAATTTATCATTTTTTCTTGGGAAACTCTTGAATAAAAGTCAGATTGCTCATGGATGGACCTATAATCATTTACATCATCTATTGAAATTAAATTTAATTTTCCTTTCTTCATATTATCTATTAAAATTGAAGAAATTGTAGGATGATGCTTTTCTATATCACCTATAGCTATTATAGTTCCTAAACTTTGTATATCATTAGCCTTTATTATTTTCTCTTTATTTAAATTAGATAAGTATTTTTTAACCGAGTAACCATAATTAAGTTCAATAATATCGAAAACATTATTAGTTTTAATAACATCTTTTGCGATTAGATTTAATAAATAATGTTCTTCCAGTGAAATTCTATTTGCTAGAATAATTCCAACACTGTTTGGTCCATAATTATTTACTGTTTCTTTAATTCTATTTGATAAAATATCTAGTGCTTCATCGTAACTTATTTTTTTCCAACCATTCTCAGACCTTAGCAATGGAAAATATATTCTATCATTACTATAATAAAGGTTTTCCCATTGATATTTGCCTACTATACAGCTTGCTGAAAGCTTTAATTTTGATTCATTACCATATATCATAACAGGTTTTCCATTTGATACACCAACTTTAATGGGGCAAGTGATTGAGCAAAGAGTACATGATGAATCAATAAATTCATTTGGATAGCCATATTTTATTACAAAAGCATCCTCAATTGCCCCACTTGGGCAAACGTCTATACAACTTCTGCAGCTAATACAAGAACTTTTTCCTAGTTTATCTCCTTCAGCAACTATTAATGTGTTAAAGCCTCTGTTAATGCTTCTCCAAACTAATTTTCCTATAACATCCTCACAAACCCTAACACAATTGTAGCAATTAATACATCTGTTCATATTGACATAAATATAAGGGTGACTTGTATCATAAAGTTTTTTATCTTCTTCATATTTGTAACCATCAAGACCGTATTTATTCATCAATTCATGAAATTTTTTATGAGGATATTTATCTTTGTATCCTTTAGGATAATTTTCAGCTAATAATTTTAAATTCGTTTTTCTTAGCTTTTCAATTTCATCATCGTCAGTAACTATTTCAATACCATCTTCTATAAAATTGTTACAAGAAGTAACTATACCTTTGCCTTTAACTTTTACCAAACACAATCTACATGAACCAAACGGAGATAACCTTTCATCATAGCATAGAGTTGGTACATCAAACCCTTTATCTTTTAAAGCATTTAATATTGTGATTTTTTTATCATAAGTATATTCAACTCCATTAATTTTTACTTTCATTTTACCACCTCATTCTTATATTTATTTAAAATCGAAAATGTCACTTCTCCAGCTCCTATTCCTAGACCACACAAACTAGTACGCCTTAAAGATTCTAAAATGTCATATACATCATTTAATTCGTTTTTATCAAAGAACCCCTTAGATATTAAATCTCTTAATTTTTTAGTTCCAAGTCTGCATGGAGTGCATTTACCACAAGATTCGTATGAAGCAAAATCCAATATTTCATATAACAGTTCCGATATGTTGGTTTCCTCATTAAATGCTATTATGTTTCCATGACCTAAAGAGGAACCAATTTCTCTAAGCTCTTCATAACCTAGCCTTGTATTAAGTTCATCTGGCATTATTATACCAGATAATGGTGCTCCTATCAATAATCCTTTTAATGTACCTCTTTTAAGACCTCCTGCATTTTTAATAATTTCTTCTAAAGTTATGCCAAATTCAACTTCATATAGACCTGGCTTTTTAAATAAAGAATTGAGTGATATCAGTTTAGTTCCTCTGCTTTTTGAGAACCCAAATTCATAATATTTACTTCCTCCATTACTAATAATATAAGGGATATTTGAAAGCGTTTCAACATTATTGACGACTGTAGGCTTTCCGAATAAACCCTTTTCTGTTGGATATGGAGGTCTAGAAGTAGGTTCTGGCCTTCTGCCCATAAGGGCATTTATTAACGCAGTTTCCTCTCCTACAACATAGCTTCCTTTTCCTATTTCTACATTAATTTTTGGAATTGTAACATTTTTCTTTTTAAAATAATTCTTTATTTCTATTAAAGCGCTTTTAATTCTATATACACTTTTGGGATATTCCCTCCTTATGTAGAAATAAATCTCATCAGCTCCAATAGCGTAAGCTGCAATTAATGCACCTTCAATAACTAAATATGGAGAAAATTCCATAAGAAATCTATCACTGAAAGCTCCAGGATCACCTTCATCTCCATTAACAATTAGATATTTTTTCTTTTCTTTCTGATTATAAGCAGATTCCCATTTAATGCCTGTAGGAAATCCGGCTCCTCCTCTACCTCTAAGGCCTGACTTTTTTACTTCATTTATTACATCTATTTGGTTCATAGATGTAATAGCATAAGTATATGAATTCATACCTCCTAATTTTATATAATCATTCAGGGTATCTAATTTACTATTAAGAAATTTACTTAGAATAGGCTCTCTCGATAGAACTTCAATCATTGGATAAGAGTCTTCATGAGTAGAAGAAGGTGATAAATAACATTTACCCAAACAATAAGTCCTTGGATATTGATCTTTTGCCTTATTCCAATAGTTTGGTTTTTCACTCCTATTAACAAAACAAGATAACCCCCTACAATATTCTTCTGGCAATTCTTTATCTGAAAAAGTGTAAAATGTATTTATTTCTGTTTTAGGAAGATTAATTCTGATCATTTGACCCACACGTTATTAAGATATTTCAGAAAATAAAAACATTTCACTTTCCAACCAAGGATATTAATAAAATTAATTTTATTTTATAATTAGCTAACTACTCTCATCCTAAAGGACATGGCTTACCATTCGTTTGTAATAACGAGAATGATTGCGAATATCTTAATTTGATAAATATTATAATTGTTTACAATACCAAAGTTTTTAATTTATTCTTTATTTATACATATGGGTGTATAGTGTGATCAAAAAAAGGAATTTTACGATAGATGATATACTTAAACTAACTTCCATTAACGAAGTTAAGATATCTTCCTCAGGCAATATAGCTATATCTTATACTAAATCCGATTTAGAGAAAAACAAAAATAATAATTACATTCATATAATAAAAAATAACAATAAAGAAATTTTTTTGACTAGCGGATCAGATTCTTCACCTAGATGGTCTCCAAATGGAGAAACTCTAGCTTTTTTAAGTAAGAGGGGGGAAAATGAAAACAGCAAAGGTCAAGGGATTTATATTTATAATTTAGAAGGAGAGCCAAAAAACATATCTTGGTTTAAAAATGGAGTCTTAACTTTAGAATGGTATGATAATGAAAACTTGATAGCTATTGTCCCAGAAAACGACAAATATTATGACAATGATGGAGATTATATATCAACAGATAGGCTACCATTTTGGATGGATGATACAGGATTCATTGGGACCTATATCTACACTCTTTATTTTATTAACATTAGTTCAGGTTACGTTAAAGAGCTAAAAAAAGAAGAAAATTATATATATCCTACATCTTTATGCTCATGCAATAAAAACATATTTTATTCTACACCTATTGATATAAGGTTTCCTTATAAGCATAAGCTTGTTAAAATTAATCCTGAAAATAGTGAAGAGAGCACTTTATTGCAAGGGTATTTTATAGAGAGCCTTGCATGCATAAATAATAATTTATATGGATTGATACATAACAATGAAATAGGTATTTCAAGCCATTTTAAACTTTATAGGATTGATGAGAATAAAGCTGATTGTTTAACGTGTAATAAAATTGACAGAAACATACAATCAATAATAGGCCAATATTCTAATGGCATCGCACTGCAAATCTATGATAGAGGATTTTCGAAAATAATTTTATTTAATGATAATTTTAAAGAAATAGTAAGCAATGGTTTTGTTTTAACAGGAAGCTCTAATAAAGATACGTTAGTATATGTTTATGCTGAACCAACTAAGGCCATGGAGGTATATAAATTAGATAATAAAGGAGTTCTAAAATTAACTTCATATAATGATTTCTTAAATGATGTAAATCTATATGAACATAAACATGAAGAAGTTAATGTTAATGGTAAAAAAATTGACGGCTGGATAATTATGCCAGAAGGAAATGATAAGAAACCTTTAATATTATATATACATGGTGGGCCTAAGGGTATGTACGGTTATAATTTCTACCCAGAAATGCAACTTTTTGCATCTAATGGCTATGCAATTGTCTTTGCAAATCCCACAGGCAGTGATGGTTATGATGAAAAGTTCGCAGATATAAGAGGAAAATATGGTGAAGAAGATTTTAATGAATTAATGAATTTTCTAGACTATATCATAAAAAAATACAACATTGACAAAGATAGGATGGCAGTCACTGGTATAAGTTATGGAGGTTACATGACTAATGTATTTATAACAAAGACAAATTTATTTAAAGCGGCCGTTAGTGAAAATGGTATTGCTGATTGGATTTCTGACTATTATGCTTCTGATATAGGATATTTCTTTGATCCAGATCAAATAGGTAAAACACCTCACGAAAATCTTAATGAATATATAAAGAAGAGTCCATTCTATCATATAAACAACGTAACAACACCTGTTTTGTTGATACATAGCAATCAAGATTATAGATGCTTTATTGATCAATCACTGGCTATGCATATATCTCTTTACATGAATAATAAGGAAAGCAGAATTGTTTTATTCACAAAAGGAAGTCATGGTCATAGTACAAAAGCGGAACCAAGACATAGAAAGAAAAGATATGAAATTAAGCTTTCTTTCATCAATGAAAAACTTAAAAAATAATTTTTAAGGTTTATTAACCCTTGTTTTTATTATTTGCTATCATTATTATCCTAAAATATATATAATATATTATAATTCAAAGCGAAATATTTAAAAACTGCAACAATTATGTATATTTTAGACCAAAATGGTGGGAAAATGTTAAGTGGGAAATATTATAAATCTGTATCTAAAAGTATCTTAGTAGTAGTTTTAATAATAATTATTGTAGTGGGAATATCAGTCGCTTTAATGCTTTCAAAGAAGCCTCAAACTACATCAACTTCTAGTAGTACAACTTCTAGTAGTACAACTACATCAACTTCTCAAACTACATCAACTTCTAGTAGTACAACTAGTACGATAGAAAATTCTCTTTCACCACCGCTACCGGAAAGCTATTCTGCTTTAACTAATGTGCCTATAATGGTCGAAATAAACCAAGTTCAAAATGGATATTATGCAATGTTATTCGATGGGGCTGGAAATGAATATAAAGTTACTTCTCAATATACAAACGTTTCATTCAATTATCCTGGACAATATTTAATTTATTATAATTTATATAACAGCAATGGAGCATATGTAGGAAGCTCATTATCAAATTTAATAGAAATAATAGTAGCTCCAAATGTAAATTCATCGTATGCTCCTCTAATTACTGTTCCTGTGATAACATCAAATAAAGGTCCTGTGATAAATGTAGGAGAAACTGTTACATTAAACGCAGGATATTTACAGCCCCCATCAGGACAAAATATTACTATAAAAGAATATGTTTGGAACTTAGGAAATGGAACAGTCTTAACAATACCATCAGTTAATGCAACTGGCTATATAACACAGGTAGTTAAAACTGGCTCAGGAAATACAACATACCTAGCCCCTCAAGAAAATCCAATAAACATTACATTCACTAAGCCAGGATTATATCCAGTTAGCTTAACTATAGTTACTGAAAATGTAAGTAATGGAAAATCATATAATTATACAACATATAAAACTTTTGCCGTTTATTCAAGCAATTATCCATTTAATCTATATTCACCTCAAGTTTCAGTGCCAAATCAAGGAGTAATTGTTGATGCAGAAGTGGTTCCAGGTGGTCCATTTACATTTGATCCGGACCTATTTCCAGATACAGTTAGCAACGAAATAATAAACAATGTATATGGGGCCCTATTATGGTACTATCAATCAAGCATAAGCAAGTTTGTGCCAATGATAGCTGAATATATACCTACTGTTGGCAATTGGTCTAACGTAACAGCTAGATACACTTATGGCGCAATTTCTCCCAATTATACAGTATACATTTTCAAAATAAGGCCTGGTCTAAAGGCATCTAATGGAGATCCTATAACAGCGTATGATGTATGGTATAGTATGATAAGGGCATTAGTATGTGCTGGAGGTATACCGGCAGGTTCAGGTACAAACTTAGCGCCTTTTACTGTACCAAATTATACACTCTTTACTTTTATTGTCACTTCACCCAACGATTCTCTAGGCGCTAAGGAAATAATGGAGTCAGTATCTTATAACAACCAAACTAACACAGTAACTTTTCATTTAATACAACCTGTGACACCTATATTTTTCTTCAATATGATGACAACATTTGATTATGTAATGGATGCTAAATGGTTAAATCAAGTTGGAGATGGATTAAACTTAACCGGCTATTATAACAACAATTATACTCAATTAGCACAATCATTTTATCAATACCAGCAGACTTGTATCGCTGGTAATTATAATACAAACGTTCAATGGCCAGCTCCAAATGCTGGATTTACAGGACCATATTATATAGCATCATTTACTCCTGGACAATCAGTTGTTTTAAAGCCTAACCCGTATTGGCCTAATAATATAACATATTTCCCAAAACCAAATGAAACAGTTATAGTAGATTGGGTTAAAGACCCAACAACAGCAATAAATATGCTTGCAAGTGGACAAGCAGATATAGTTACTTTTCCAAAAAGCAGTCCAGCTCCTTACCTCCCCACTTTATTACAATTGCAAAGCCAAGGAAAAATAAAAATGTACAATGAACCATCTTTGAATGAATGGTGGTTTGCGTTTAACTTAAATATAAGCGTTCCATTATTAAAACAAATCAATCCATCTTACAGCATACCATCATATTATTTCGCAAACCCGTTAGTAAGAGAGGCATTTGCTTATGCTTTTAATTATTCAGAGTACATAAATGATGTATTAGGAAATGCCAAATATCATGTAAATCTCGGCAATCCATGGTGCGGAATATTAATACCAGGCCTTGATTATTCTATACCACCATCAGATTTCACAGGCTGTCCAACATTTAATTTAACTTATGCAAAGCAATTAATGGAAGAATCAGGTTTTTACAATATAACAGTTAACTTCCCAATAATAGTATCAAGCGGTGATACTGTTGATTACACAGCAGCAGAGATGTGGGCGCAGGCATTACATGAAATAGATCCAAACATAAATGCACAACCTTTATACATGCCATTCTCAACTATAATATCATATTTGATACCCGGACAAAATCCTTTACCTGTTTATTATTTAGATTGGAATGGAATACCATTAACATGGTATTGGTTACCATTCATATATCAACAAGGAGGTATATACCCAGCACCTGATGGTTGGGATGTCGGATACTTAGAGCAATTATCACATCAGTTTAACAGCACAAATAATACCTATGTAGGTTCATTAATGTGGCAGGAAGCTCAACAATACAAACAATTAAATAATTTGATAGTTCAAGCAGATTTAGCAGATGAAGAAGGTTGGAGCAATGCTACTCAAATAATACATAATGCACAACAGCTAGCAATAAATCAATATCAATTTGTATATGTTGTCATACCTAGCAAGTTCTGGATATTAGGATCATATATGAATGCATATCAAAACAACTTAGCATGGCAATCAAATCCTGCTATAACCAACGGATTAGAGTCATTCTTCTGGTGGTGGGAAAAACCATAACTTTTTATTTTTATTTTTTATAAATAAAATGAGTACCCTTAATGCTTAATAACTCTAGATTCTTAGAAACCTTTTAATCGAGGATGGCCCTCAGGCGGTCGATTTATGTCATTAGATCCAACATTTAGGCATCTTTGCCCCAATTGCGGAAAAGAGATAACTTCAGTAAGATTAGAGAAAGGACTACCTTGTAATCAATGCTTAGAAGTAGAAATAGAAAATAATGATCCAATTTCTATTGGTGAAGCCTTGAGAAAAAGGGGGAAATTATATGGATATTCCTGGCTCTATTATTTGGAAAAAAGTTATAATGAATTCAAAGAATATTTCGAAAAAACAACAAGTTATTATTTATCAAGTGCCCAAAAAAGCTGGGCTAGAAGGCTTTTATATCCTGAAAGCTTTTCTATTGTTGCTCCTACTGGAGTAGGAAAAACAACCCTTTTAATGGCCTATACCGCCTTCAGGGCCATTAATGGATTAGATAGAAAAATTTTATATTTAACACCAACAGAAAATTTAGTCGCACAAACAGCAGAAAGATTAAAAGGCTTTATAAATGATGGAATAGCTTTTTATTATTCTTCTATGCCCAAAAATATGAAGGAAGATATGCTATTAAAAATAGAAAAAGGTGATTACAAAGTATTAATAATAACTCCTGGATATTTAACTAAAAAGTTTAATAAATTAAAAGAGTTCTCACCTTTTGGATTGATAGTTGTTGATGATGTAGATAGCCTTTTAAGGAATAGCAAAAATATAGACAGGGTTCTAATACTATTAGGATTTACAGAAGAAAGCGTTGAAACAGCTTATAAGTTGGTTACTAAAAAAATGGATTTCAGTATAGCGTTATCTAACAAAAAAGAAGATAAAATAAAACAACTAGAGCAAGAAATTTCTGATTTGCAAATGAGCCTTTTAAATAGTAACAATGAAGAAATAAAAGGTCAACTAATAATAGCCTCTGCAACAGGTAGGCCCAAAGGTATTAAACATTTGATATTCAGAGAACTATTGGGTTTTGAAATTGGTGGAGGTACAGATTATTTAAGAAATGTTTTTGACACATATATTATATCAAAAGATATGTTAAACGAAGCTATACAACTGGTTAAGAAGCTTGGTAAAGGAGGCATTATTTTTATTTCGCAATCATATGGAAAAAACGTTGTAAAACCATTAATAAATATGCTAAAAGAAAATGGAATAAATGCTATACAAGCTATAACTAATTCAAGAAGAGCTGTTGAGAAACTTGAAAAAGGAGATGCAGATATTATTATAGGCTTAGCAAGCAGATATGGTACTGTTGTAAGAGGTATCGATTTGCCAGAAATCATAAAATATGCTATATTTATAGGAACGCCTGCTAGAAAACTTGAGTTTAAAACAGCTATGATATCTCCGCAGAGACTTTTAAGGATTGTAATGTTTTTAGAAGAAAAAAATCAATCGTATTCGAGTTTGCGGAAGAGTTTGGAAAGCTTTTTATCAAAATATAGTGAACAATCACCAATAGTCGCAGCAGTATTAAGAGGAGAAATGGAAGCAAAGGGTATATTAAAAGTTCTGAAGGATTTAGTTAGTAATTCTATTGATAAAGTATATAAAGAAATGATAAATTATATTCCAAATGATGGAGATAGGATAAAAATAGGCTCTTTTGTTATTAGAAATGAAAAAGGACAGCTTTATCTATATTCATCTGATGGGCCAACATATTTACAAGCAAGCGGGAGAACAAGCAGATTATATCATGGTCATATGACAAAGGGTCTTTCCATAATAATCGATGAAATTCCTGAGCTTATAGAATCAATAAGCGAAAAACTAAAGTACATAAGTCAAGCGAATTTTATTAAATTCGATGAACTGAATTTAGATGAAGTAAAGAAGGAAATAGAAGATTCAAGAAAAATAAACGGAGGTAAAAAAGTAAATATCGTGAGTGAGCTTATTATAGTTGAAAGCCCAACCAAAGCTAAGACAATAGCTAGCTTTTGGGGAAAGCCTGCTAGGAGGAGAGAGGGAAACCTAAACATTTATGAAACAACAACTGTTGATCCAATAACCAATACCGTCTATCTCTTAACAATAACTGCTTCAAAAGGTCATGTATATGAGCTAATAGTTGACGATGATAATGAATCGTGCTATGGCATAAACCTAATTGATAGTACAATAAGCCCGATTTATACTTCAATTAAAAAATGCTTAAAATGTGGATATCAATTTACTCAAGAAGTCAACAAGTGCCCTAGATGCGGATCATCTGCTGTCATAACATCAGAGTCTATTTTACAATCTATAAAAAGACTTGCAACAGAAGTTGACCAAATAATAATAATGACAGATCCTGATAGAGAAGGAGAAAAAATTGCTTGGGATCTTTACTTAGCCTTAAAACCATATAACAAAAACATTTACAGATCAGCATTTCATGAAGTCACATTAAATGCTGTATTAGAAGCATTAAGACAACCAGGGCAGATACATAAAGGGTTAGTAAACGCACAAATAGCCAGAAGAATAGACGACAGATGGATTGGATTTTCAACAAGCAAATACCTTCAAAATAAGTATAGTAAACTTTGGTTAGGAGCAGGTAGAGTTCAAACTCCTGTATTGGGATGGGTTATTGAAAGATACAATGAATACAAGAAAGAAATGGGATTTAAAATAAAAGTTAAGCTGCCAAGTCAAAATTATATTTATTATTATACAAAGGACAAAGAACAAGCAGAAAAAGCGATCAAGGAGGGCAAGCTAAAAGCTATAACAGTTAAGGTGTATAATGAAGAAGTTAATCCATTGCCTCCATATACTACTGATGCATTAATTTTTGATGCAAGCCAAAAGTATGGTTACACAGCACAACTAACAATGAAATTAGCCCAAGATCTGTTTTATTCTGGTTTAATAACATATCACAGAACAGATTCAATAAGGATATCTCAAACAGGTATGCAAATAGCAAAAGAGTATTTGGAAAAGGCCAACTTAATTCAATATTACAAACCAAGAACTTGGGGAAATGAAGGTGCTCATGAAGCAATAAGAATAACAAAACCATTAAATGCTCAAGAATTAGAGAGAGCTGTATTAGAAAGAACAATTAGGGTGCCTGTGGAACTAAACCAATTCCATTACAAGTTATATCAATTAATATTTGAAAGGTTTATTGCAAGTCAAATGAGCTCATCAATAATAGAAAAAGCAATCGTAAAGCTTATCCTAGGGGATTTAGAGCAAGAAAAAGAGTTTAATATTAATATAGTAAAAGAGGGTTTCACGATAATAACTAAGCCATCGTTAGAAAATTGGATTAAAAAGGAAACAAATATTGAATACGAAATACCATTAAATGACTTGATATACTATAAAGGAAGCTTAATAGAGCTATATAAAAATGGGGATTTAGTTATGCTAATGAAAAAGAAAAATATTGGAAGGCCTAGTACATATGCAAAGGTTATAGAGTCTAACATAAGACATGGTTATGTAATAGAGAGCAAAAAGAAAAAATATATAATACCAACTAAATCAGGCATAGAAATATATAATGATCTAATGGAATCGATTTTTAAAGACTTATTAACAGAAGAAAGCAGCAGAATACTTGAAAGCCAGCTAGACATGATAGAAAACGAGAAATTGTCTCCAGTAGATTTTATTAATGAAATTTATGATGAAATATTTGTTAAAAAGCTAAACAACTATTGTAAGCTTAATAAAAGAAACTAGTTATATATATAATTTCTGAAGTCAATCTATTTATGGGCGATTAAAATGGAAGAAAGAATAAAAATAAACCTCGGTAAGGATCCAGCTGAGGATTATGCACTGCAAGCAATCTTAGAATTAAACAAAGGATCGAAACAAATAGAACTAACAGGTGTAGGAGAAAATGTTTGCAAAGTTGCAGAAGTTTATTTGGCTATGAAATCTAGATTAGGAGAAAATTTGAAGATATCTTCTTCATCTATAGGAACCTCAAAATATAAAGGTAAGAAAAGTAGCTATTTAACTATAGTTATAGAAAAAACTACATAAGCTCAGACGGGGATATTATCTTCATCATTTCCGACGATATCAGCGTCATCACTGCTCATTTTATCAATTAAATTATAAGCCCTCTGTAACACAGGCCAAGCTCATCTTATCGCACCTGCAGCGGTCTTCATCGGGCAATATCTATATTATTCAGTGAAAATTTAAATATGCAAATAGACATTTTATAATTTAGAGGTGGAAAATTGTATAAAAAGATCTTAGTTGGTTATGATGGTTCTGAAGGTGGGGAAAGAGCTCTTGCAAAAGCTATAGAATTGGGGAAAAACCTTAATTCTGAATTATGTTTAATTACTGTAGTACCACCTGCGTCAGTAATAGTTGGGGAAATAGTTAGTCCTGATATAATAAACACTGCAACAATTATTGATTCTACAAAGAAAAAGCTCGATGAAGTAGCAAAGAAATTAGAATCTGAAGGGATAAAAGTTAAATATGAAGTCTTATCTGGCGATCCTGCAGATACTATAATAAGCTATGCAGAATCTAATGGATGCGATCTGATAGTATTAGGTAGAAGAAGACTTTCTAGGTTTGAAAGGTTAATTTTAGGCAGCGTTACAAGTAAAGTTGCAGGTAAATCAATAAATTCAGATGTTTTAGTTGTTCCCTAACCCCTTTTATTTGGAATTAATGGTAGCAATGCTGTAGATACGACACCTATAATAGCGAATAGTATCATATCGTTAACCAATCCAATTTTGTTTAATAAAATACCTCCTACTAATATTCCGATGGCCCCACCAACAGTATTACCAATTCCCCATATGAGGGAATTAGCCCTTGCTGACAAACTTCTATCGACTATTTGGCCTACATAACCTAAAAGAACTGGAAAACCGCTAAATGCAAACAATGAGAATAGCATAAACATTATTGACATTATTATAGGATTTTTTATAAATAAAAAAGCTATATAAAATAAAGTTGCAAAAATAGTAGTTAAATATACAACTTTCTTCCCTCCTATATCACCAGTTAATTTTCCAAAATAAGGCTGACCAAATATAGCAGTTGCATATGATACAGTTAATATAATACTCATTAATATTTTGGAATTATACAAATGATCCAAATAGGTAGGTGCATATGTTTGCACTCCTGCAATAAAAATTGCTCTAATAAAAACTACTATAGTTAATGGAATCAAAATATAATAAAAAGAATTTATAGTTAATTCATCGTTAGATTTTTCAAAGTTAGATTTTTCAAACGGTTTTTTATCAATTTTAATTTTTATTGGTCTTAGACCATAAAATACTATTGATCCAAGTATAATTGTGTAAACCCCTATAATGGATAAGCCTAGAGTGCCACCAAGATATTTTATCATAAATACTATCACGATTGGAAATAAAGCTCTTCCTAAACTTCCAAATGAACCGTTAATTCCAAGAGCTCTTGGTGAATCCTTAGGATCAAAACTATGCTGAAGTATCGATCCGCCTAGTGAATGATAAAATGATAAACCTGAGCCTAGCATTATTGATGCAATAGATATATACAATAAATTATATTTAAGTGAAGAAAAAGAAATTCCATATACGATTATAGATATACCTATTAATGTGTAACCTAAAAACATTAATCTTGCATGGCTACCGCTTTTATCTGCTGTTCTTCCGACCCATATGCTTATTAAACCTGATAATATGTTTATTAATGCACCCATAACACCTAAATATGAGGCTGAAATCTTCATATCCAAATAATAAGCAATCAATATTGAAAATACAACAATAAAGCTATCATTTAAGAAGTGACCTAATGAAGTAAATATTAGTGATCTTAGTTTTTGATCCATTTTTTCATCCTAGTGAAATTTAATTTCTTGCATTAAAAATTTATCTATATATAATAAATATATCTTAAATTTCTTTAATTAATGAAATTGTTTTGTAATTACGTTAAGAGAAACACTAGCTGCATTTATTATTGAGTTATAGTAATCACCTACCTTATTTTTTATTACATTATTACTAACTACTAAAATACAGGCAGACTTAATATTTCTTAAATTAGACAATGCAAAAAGTGTTGCACATTCCATCTCTACACCTATAAATCCCAACTTTCTTATAGTATCTATATAGTTACTTTCAGCATAAAAAGAATCACTTGAAAAAACAGAACCTATATAATATTTAATTTTCTTTTTATTTAATTCGTTAACTAATTCATATAACAATTCATAGCTTGGAGCTGTATTAGGGCATATGTTATTGAAATATAGTCCTAAGCCTGCTCCTCCATAGGAAAAAGAACCTCCTGTTGGTACAATTATATCTCCTATATCAATTTCATTAACAATCGAGCCTACAGTCCCTAATCTTATAATATACTTTGTGCCTAATTTTATTAGCTCTTCTATAACAATTGCGGCACTTGGCCCACCCATACCATGAGCGGCTAAACCTACTTCCACATTATTGTAATATCCTTTGTAAACAAATAAGTCTCTACTTTTACTGACTAATATAGGATCTCTTAAAAGCTTTGATACCATTTGAACTCTTTGAGGATCACCCATAATAATCATTCTTTCTGGAGCTTCCTCTGCGTCTAAATGGTATACCTTTTTCAATTATATCACCGTATAGAAATAATTAGAATAAGATTAAATATCAGGCGGTCCTTGAATTGATATATATATCCTTAAATTATACGGTAAACTATAACAATAATTTCCTCTTTCTAATAAACCATTGGAAACTAAAGACTCAATAATTTGAATTGAATTTTTTATTCCCTTTCTGTTTAAATCCATAACTGCTCTTAAGTCACCAACTGAAATGTTTTCTAAAAAATATCTAAATACTTTCTTCTCCTCATCACTTAAATTCCTAGCCTTTTCTAAAATTTTTGATGATTCAATTAGCCAAGTTTCCATTAGTTCCTCCTCCTATAAGTACGTATTTAACTGAGATATAAACAATTTTGATTCTTATTTAGAGAATTAAATATTAATAGAATATAAATTTTCTTTATTGAATTTAATTTTTATTAGATTTAATAAGTTTTATGATTACGAGGACTATGGGGGGAAAATGCAAATAAAAATAAATTATGAATCATGCCAAAAAATAGGAAAATTATTAGAAAAAATTAAACCAATAAAAATAGACATGTATGATGACGAAGATTTTTTCCCTCCATTATCTTCTCCTAAAGAGGATGTCTTATTATATTTCTTAGTTATGGTATCTATAGATCATAGATTAAGTTATCATGATAGACCCTATGAAGGAATTATAGAAGGAAAATATTATCATGGTGCTGATGCATTATACAAACTTGGTAGCATAAAATATAAAGAAGATCCCTCATTTTTCTATCCAGAAAACTTGTCAAATTTAAATCAAGATAATATGATAAAATGGCTAACCATAGAGAATAAAAATAGAAAAATCTATCCAAGCGATATTATGGTTAGATTAGAACTAGTTAAAGATATTGGTAATAAAATTAAGAAAAATTTTTATGATCCATATGATATAATAACAATTTCTAAAGGATATTTAAGGAGAGGGGTAAACGATGGATTTATAGATTTATTAAAGATATTTAAAGCTTATCAAGATCCTGTTGAGAAAAAATCCTTTTTATTAGCAAAGTTTTTAGAAAGGAGAGGAATATTAAATATAAATGATCCTTTTAATAAAGAAGTACCTATAGATAATCATTTAACGAGGATTGCACTTAGATTAGGACTGGTAGAAACAGATGAATTGACTAGAGAAAAGATAGCTGCTCAAGAAGAATTCTCTGAGTTTGAAGATATAATATTAAGAATTTCTATAAGACAGGCTTATAAAATTGTATCACAATCATCAGGAATTGATCCTTTTATAATGGACGATATATTGTGGTCATTTGGAAGAAAATGCTGTAAAATTAATGAACCAGTCTGCATGACAACTTGTAACGATGAATGTAAAAAAATTACAGGTTGCAAACAAGGTTGCGTATTAGCAAAAGAATGTAAGGCTTATTCTGATAAAATATATATGATACCAGAGCATAACTTTAAAAAAACATGGTGGTATTAGGGCGGTATAATGTACCTAACTAAAGAAGAAGAAAAAATATTAAATGGAGAATATGGTTGGGGATTAGCTAAAGCAATGCAAGTTATAGTTAGCGTTGGGGATTCATTAAACTCAGAAAAGCTAATCGGCATAACACACGCTCACATTTCCGGTGTATCTTATGGTAATATTGGTGAACCTGGTAAGAAATTAATAAAACAATTTTCGGATGAAGGGATAAAATTTTCTGTAAAAACTACTGTTAATCCAATTGGATATGACACGTTAGATTATGATGCAATCCCATTTACAAAAATCGATAGAAATTATATAAAAGGGCAAGAAGAAGTATTAAGATCTTTGCAAAAAATGGGGGCTGATTTAACATTGTCATGCACGCCATATTACTTGCCTATGGTTAATGAAATCAAAATAGGATCAAGTGTTGCATGGGGAGAATCAAATGCTGTAGTTTATGGAAACAGTGTTTTAGGTATTAAAACAAATAGGGAAGGCGGTCCTATTTCTTTAATGGCAGCCATAGTTGGTAAAATATATTATTATGGCCTCCACATAGAGGAAAATAGAATACCGGAAATAAAGTATAAAGTTAATAAACCAGAAAATTATGAAATTAATGAAGTAAGAGCAAGTATTATAGGTGAAATAATATCAAAAATCCATAATAATGATAAACCCCCATATTTATACGAAAAATTAAGAAATGAAACAACCGTTAAGGAGTTCTCTGCATCAATTGGAGCTGCAGGTAATTTGGCAATGGTAGTTATAAAAGGAATAACTCCTATTAAATTTAACGAAAAAGAAATAAATGAGACTATAACTATTGACTTTAATGATATTAAAAAGAGAGAAGATGAATTAAAGCCTAATGATAAGCCCGACTTAATATATTTTGGATGCCCTCATACAAGCAAATATGAAATTGAAAAAATTGCAAAGTACTTGAAAAAAGTTGATAATCTAAAAACCCAGATTGTTATAACATCATCGAGAAATGAAATGAGCAAAATAGATAAAGACGTTCTAAACATCTTAAAATCGAAAAACGTTAAACTGATTGGAGATACTTGCTTAATAGTTAGCCCATTTGGATATCATGGACTAAATGTTGTAACAAATAGCTATAAAGCATATTTTTATTTATCTAAAAAAGGTATTAATGTATCTTTAATTTCTTTAGATGATCTAGAAGAGGTATTGAGATTATGAAAGAATTTACGGGGAGAGCTCTAGTAAAAGGTGAAACTGAAGGTGAGGCCTTAGTAATTAACGAAATTAGCTTTTATGGAGACGTAAATCCTTATAATGGGAACCTAGTTGATGGAAGAAATGTAAAAGATAAAATAATAGTTGCGTATAAACCGAGGGGAAGCACTGTAGGGTCATATATTATATATGCTTTAAAAGAAAACGGTTTTTCACCTAAGGCTATAGTTATGGGCAAATCAGAACCTATTATAATAGCTGGGTGCGTTTTAGCCAACATACCTCTAGTAGATAACATAGATGTTAATGCTTTGAGAGAAATAAAAGATGGTGATAGAATTATAGTTAAGAACGAAAAAGTAATATTATTAAAATAACTTTATATAACTTTATAAACCTCAGACCATTTATTATTTATAGGCGATGCTTATTGAAGTAGGAAATAAGTGGAATAGGAGGTCAATTTCAAAAGGTTTGATTATTTCTGTTTTTGTAATTGTTGTGGTTATTATAGTTGGAGCATATATAGGAATTACATATATTAATAAAAATAAAACAACAACGCAATCAAGTTCTACAAGCTCGCAATCCTTATCAATACTTAAACCAGCTTCGCCAGCATCGTTAACAGCTGTTGCGAATAGTCCATTAAGTGTTTTCTTACCGGAATATACACCTTCTAATGGAGTTTACGCTTTAGTTTATACAGGTAATGGAAGTATTATAAATACAACAACTAATTATGTTAACCTTAAATATAAATATCCGGGTGTTTATCTAATTTATTATGTAGTTTATCAAAAAGGTATTCTCTATGGTTCTTCATATCAAAGTCTCATGAGAATAGTTATAACTCCAAATATAAGCTTATCTTTGTCTCAATATTTAACTGTCCCCACTATAACTTTTAACTCAACAGAAAATCCAACTGCTCCTCTATTTAATGTTT
>NZ_JBMFIW010000015.1:0-41802 GCF_049974385.1 Caldisphaera sp.
TCGTTCAGTACCATAATTAAATTCACATACAAAGTATATAAACTTCACGGTTTATCGGAAACTGTTGACGACGGCTTTTAATATATTATTAATTTCAAATATAACAATAGAATGGGCCCGTAGCTCAGCCAGGATAGAGTGTCAGCCTCCGGAGCTGAAGGGCGCGGGTTCAAATCCCGCCGGGCCCGTTAACATCACTTAGTATTTAAAATCAAAAACACTATATAACACTATTATAAACTATTCTATTTTATTATTTTTATCCAAAAATTCTTTGTAAGTCTTTACAATATCATCAAGTAATAGAATGCCCAAAAACTTCTTGTTTTCCATAACAATGGCATATCTAGAGCTTTTCATTACATCAAAGGCATCATATAAGGAAGAATTAGGTCGTACATATGTCGATGCTGGCAATGAATATTTTATAACTAATTCGTCTTCTTTTGCTTTTATTATATCAGTTAACCTAACAATTCCATGTAAATTATTCAGTTCATCAACTATTGGTAACGAGAATAAATTTAAAGAATTCATTAGATCAATTGCTTTTTTTATATTATCAGTAGGTTTAACAAAAATCTTTAAAATTTTTGCATCAGAAACCTTTATTTTTGTTAATAATGGCATTGAAAACTCATATGCGTGAGCTGGTGATTCTTGCCTATTTAAGGGTTGTTCATTAAAAATTCCTCTAGAATTTCTTGCAACAAGGTAAGCTGAAGCCAAAGCAGCCATTTCTGCTGGAAGTAATTGTAATCCACCTGTCATCTCAACTACCATCATTGTAACACTTATAGGTACTGAGCCTGCAATACCAAAAGTAGAAAGCATTCCTACTATCATAAAAGGCATTGGTGTAGTTACAAGGCTAGGAAACAATAAATGAAATGCATAACCAACCGCTAAACCAGTATAACCACCAATAACAATTCCTGGAGCAAACACGCCTCCTTTAGCTCCAGAGCCTATAGTGAATGATGTAGCAATAATCTTTGCTAATGGTAATAAAAACAAAGCTATAATTAGGGGAAACATAGATGGCACTGCATTGAAGTTTGAAATGTACCAAAGCCATCCATATCCTTCTCCCATAACTTCAGGGAAAAAGATAGCAATTAATCCAGCTATTATCCCACCAACTAAAGCTTTCTCAATTATATTTTTAAATCTTAAATCCAAAAATTTTTTTGTTTCAAACATTAAATATGGATATAAAATTGCCATACCTCCTGCTATTAAACCAAGCAGTACATAAAGAGGTAATCTCTCAGGATTAAATGGTAAGGAATAAGTTCCAAATATAGGAGAAAAACCAGTTATAGAAGAAAATATAACATAACCTATACTCGATGAAATTAATGAAGGATATATTACATTAGGTTCTAAATCTCTCTTATAGAGTAGTTCTGCTGCCAGAAGGGAACCAGCAAACGGAGTTTTAAAGATAACACCAATTGCAGAACCCATACCTACCGCTGTTGCTATTCTTCTATCTTCTGGAGTACCTCCTAATAAATCTATTATAGTTTGTCCTATGCCAGCTCCAGAGTGGGAAGCAGGACCTTCTCTACCTGCACTACCACCTAAACCTATAGTCAGTGAAGATGAAAGTATCGATGCTGGAATTTCTATAAACCTTATCCTAAGACCTCTATGAAACGCTCTAATAGCTACATCACTTCCTACCTCTTTTGTTTTCATAAACAAAGCTATTATAACTGATAAAAATGTGGCAACACCTATTACTAAAGGCAGGAATAGTAATTTTTTAAAAGAGGCCCAATAATTCATATAAAATGATTGTCCTGGATGAGGTAAAGAAATTCCAATTATATTTCTTAAAATCATGTGTTCTATAACGAAGATATTTAAGTAATATAAAGATAAATCCGCTATACCTATTATTACACCTATTATAATACCATATATAAACCATTTTTCATAATATGGCAAATTTGATATTTTCATCTTAGATCACGCTAAGCTATTATAAAATAAGAATTTAAATTTAATATAATTTATTGTATAATTTATTTCCCTTCAAAGGTAGTGAAGGCTAGACAAATCTGTGAGCCGTTCTGGGGTAACATCTCATCCTTTTACATTTCAACTCTCCAATCTAGCATACAACAAAATTTTATAAATAATCATCTTCATCCTAAATGACAAGAATCCCTAAATTATAGTGAAAGTTTTTAAGATCTTAAGGGTTACCTCCTTTATGAGTTCTGCTCTTCTTCCTTCTTTTGTTATTGTAAAAATAATCAACTCACCCCGCGATTTTTAATTGATCAATGGATTTCAACGTAGCATCTAAATACCTGTTAAAGTCAAAAACTTTTACCTATGCCTTATAAATGAGAGATTTGTTGTTCATTTTATCATTTATTTTCTCATGTTAAGCTATCTTTTATCTTTTGTAAAGACTCTCTTATAAAATCATTATTACATCTTTCCATAACTAAACTAATATTTTTTTCTATTATTTTATTATTAATGTTTACATAAGAAGACATAAGATTCATTTTTATAGCGCTCTTGCATGATATAAATTTTAAAACGTTTTTTAAACTAGAACAATTAACAGAATAAAAATCTATTGAATCACAAATGTTGTAATCATTTATGTGACTTAATTTAATTTTTAATAGATAGCTATATATTAATTTTGCTTTAAATTCCAAATCATCTTGATTATTTGATTCTGAAACTAGTGGAATTAATTCTCCCACATTTGATACACCTTTACAAATTTATTAAAGTGTAACAACTATTTAAATCTTTCTCTATAGCACGCCAATACAGCAGTTATAATAATTAGCAATTATTTAATGTAAATATTTTAAAAATATATAAGAATGTATGATTACAAATTAATTCAGGTGATGTTGTTGATCAAACTGAAAATGCCTCCAAAAATTAAAATTTTAGAAGCAGCTGGTGCAATTGCTGACGGAAGAATTACTATAGAGAAGGCTAATGATGAAACAATTATTGCTAAGGTTATAAGCAGTGAAAAAGACAAAACTTATAAAGTTATCATAAAAAAGGCTAATGATGATTATATTGTTTATAGTGACGATAATGGGACAAAATTAAGAGGATACATTGGCTATCCCATAATATCAGTTATGATGCTAACTGGGTTACTAAGTAGGGATCAAAACGTTGAAGATGCTCTTAAAGAAATCGAATGGCGTAAGTTAAATGAAACATATAAAAAATACTACGTTGTTGAAGAAATTGTTTTAAAGAAAGCCGAACCAAAACTTCCTAGATCTTATATATTAGATTTTAGGAATAACATATTGAATGAATTAGAAAAGATTAAAGTTTTTTATGATGAGAATCTTTCTTCATTAGCATGATGTCGTAATGCAAATCTATGAGTAGATTGTAAAACCATAATTTTTAATTTCTCCAGACTTAATTAAATCTAATCCGATATAATTGTGATAAGCATCAGGTGCTCCACTCATAGGCTCTAAAGCTACTGCTCCTTTAATGCCTGTATAGATTTGAAAATATGGCATTTTAATAGTTTTTATAATAATAGTTGAGTATTTAGAATCTAATTTAACTTGATTACCTATATAGAAACAATCGTCATATTCTTTATTTCCTTCTATTTCATAATCTATTAGTTCCCCTGTTGGAATTTTGTTTATACTAACACACTTTTTTACTTGAGTCGGATTAATCTTCCAGGAATCTTCTATAATAAAATATGGATGAGCTCCAACAGTTAATGGGGCTTCATTACTACCAACATTTTTTATAAGAAATTCTACATCAAAACTCTCTCTGTTTATAACATATTTAATATTTATATTTAATTCTGATGGATAACCATTATCTTTAAGATTATAGGATAAAGTTATAGAATTGCTGCTTTTATTAATAACCTCAAATCTTTTATTTACTACTAAACCATGTATGGCGTTACCTTCACTGTTCTTATTGAGAAAATATTTTTTACCATTAAATTCATACTCTCCTCCTTTAATTCTATTAGCAAAAGGAACTAAAATTGCCATACCGCTATGAGTGGGATTATTTATATTACCGTGTAATAAAATATCTTTACTGTTTATAACTATTTTTTCCACATACGCGCCTACTTCATTAATAATCGCCTTTGACGCAAAATTCCTTATCTCTATCATCCTAATCACACTTTAAAATATATAAAAAAGAATATAAGTAGTTAATCTTCATTATAAGATTGATAAAAATGACGTACTTTAAGCTAGAAAAAGAATTTAAAGGAGACGAAGAAAAGGTTTGGAAAATAATTTCAAACATCCCTGACATACCTAAATACTGGCATGGACATAGAGAGATAAATATAGTGAAAAATGATAAGAAAAGTATTGAGGCTCTTGTAAAGTTTGTCTTCCCTTCAGTAGCAAAAGTTAGGTATGAAATTAATTATGAGAAAAAAGAAGTAGTAGCCTATTATTTAGATGGTCCATTCAAAGGAATTTCAAAATTAAGGATAGATAACAACAAATTAATCAACGAGTGGGATATAAGATTTAGCGGCTTATTTAAATTGATCTCTCATTGGGAAACTAATCATTTTAAGAAAGGAAGTGAAGATGCATTAAACAGAATATTGAATAATATTTAAAATAAATTCCAAATTTTTAATATATATCTCAACAAAATATAAATAAGAATACCTTATCAAACAAAATATAATGAGCTAAGAAACGGTGCTGTTCATGAACAAAGACAATGTAGCTGATAGTAGCAATTTTGAATCTAAAACTGAATACTTAAGACTTAGAAAATCAAGCAAGCTAAAAAAAGGGCTCTCTTTTAAGGATCTACTTTTCTTATCACTAGGTGGACAAGCCCCATTTCTATCGTTATTAACTTATGCAACAAGCGTTATATTATATTCATTTCTTTTTTCGCCAATAATTATAGTGTTCGGTATGTTATTAGTTTTAATAAATGGTATAGTTGTTTCTAAACTATCAAAAAAATATGAAGAAGGTGGAGGTTATTATATATATGCAATGTATAGCCTAACTAGAAGGCTAGGCTTGGAAACAGGTTGGATGTACATTTTTTACTCATCTTTTTATGGGGCTGCGTATATAATTGGATCAAGTTTTGTCCTACACTTTGTTTTTAATTTAAATCCATTATTATCTGCTTTAATTGTATTTATTCCAGCATCAACTTTTTTAATTATAGGAATTAAGCCATCAGCTAAATATGCTGAACTATCAGGAATAATAGAAATTATAGTTATAGCAGCTATTTTCGTTATTAGTATCTATTTATCTAATTTCCACTTTTTCAATCCTATACAAAAGATACCTCCACTAGGCCAAATAGCAATATCTTTGTTATTTGCTATAGGTATTCCAACAGGCTATGGATCCATAACTCCCTTATCAGAAGAAAGCATAAATAGTAAAAACATTGGAAGAGTAGTACTTTTGGTCATTATTATTGGAGGGTTAATAACAAGCCTTGCCATATATGGTATTATAGATGTAGGTTTATTTAAATCACAATTATCCACTATATTATCAAGCACAGCACCAGTTCTTTCGTTATTAAAGACTAACTTTGGTATAGTTGGTTTGTTTATTATGGTTTATGCCGCTATTAGTGATGGTATACTTGCTTCGCTTTCTTTCATGTTAGGTACATCAAGAACTGTGTATGCAATGTCACAAAAGGATATGCTACCAAGCGTGTTTACATGGTTAAGAAATAATGAACAAATCATGGCATCTATTTTAACAGCATTTATATATGGGATTATCTCATTCTTGGGTTTGGCTACAATAAAAAATCCTTTTTATCTCTTCTTAGAACTGGGAGCACTAGCAGGATTAGCAAATGTGTTTGTACATTTATCTGCGAATTTTTCTCTTATATTTTCATCAATAAGAGAACTTAAAAGGAGGGCATCTATTATAAGCAATTATGCAATAAGAAAAATTATTAATTTTATTTAAACCAAAATTGGAGATATAATTATAGGTTTAGTTGCTGCATTATTTTCTCTGATAGTATTAATTTATTCATTAGGTACAGTGAACAAAATAATTGAGAATTTATTTATGGGATGGATAATAATTGGTTTCCTGTATGCTGAAATCGTGGACAGCATTAAGCAAAACCATAATCATTGAATCTTTTTTACTATTGCTTCTGTAATATTAACCCATTTAATTTGATAACCCAAATAGTCTAAAACTTCCATTATCCATTCGCCGTATCTATCAACTAGTTCAGAAATCTTCTTGTTATTAAAATCTTCCTTTTTAATTTCTTCTAAAAATTCATTTTTAATTAAATAATTCTTTAACCTAGTATAACCTACTATATTGTAATTACCTTCTTTAATGTTTTCCTTAGGTACTCCAAATCTTTTAGATACGTCATTGTATGAAATTACATTTTCTTTTAAATTAATAGTTTTATTATCTTTACTTTCAATCTTATTGATTAAATTGTTATATATTTTATTTATTAAATAATATACAGCAGCTATGTTGATCGTTTTTTTAAACTTTATTATATTTTCATTATTAAAATCTTCGTACCCTAATGATTCATCAACAACAAGTATTAAAGGTAATTTAATTTCTCTAACTTTTTCTGATTTTCTTCTTAAATATTCTTTTGTCCAAAAACCAACTATTTCAACGTATATGTTAATGTTATTTTTTGATAGCATAAAATCTGGAATAAATATTGTATTGTTAACTATTAGAGGTTGAGGTTCCCTTATTATTTCCCAATCCTTCGCAATAATTTTCATTTTAGAATAGAAATCTTTTTCTATATTGCTATCAAAAGTTATTTCGCTATATATTTCTTCTAGAGGAAATTCCGCATCATCATTTTTCGTTTCCAATATATAAGTCCTATTATATTTTCCCACAAATTCTGCCTTAATCTTCCACACTTTATTTGAAACTATTTGAGGCAACAGCATAGATATTGACCTACCATATCTTTCTGTTAGTCTTAACATTGAAGCCGGACCATAAAATTCAACCCTAAGTGGATCATTATATGCATCATACATTAAACCTAATCTCTTTGCAGTAAACAGCAAATCCTTCCATTTATTGCTAATAAAAACATCAACTCTTAAAGTTTTCATTAGTGCTGTTTGAAGCAATTCAAAATTATATTCCCTTAATAGATTTTCAGGGATCAATTCTGGCACTTTTTTTATTATCATTTCTTCCTCTAAATCAGCAAAAATGTATTTTAATGGATCAACACCTATTTCTTCTTTAACTTTTTTCAAGATTTTTTCTTTTTCAGAATCATCAATAACAGGCCCGTAGGAATAAATCCTATTTCTAATAATTCTTGGATCTATTGGGGATTTATTTTCTACGACAGATTTTCTAAGTAATAATGTTGATATTCCTTCAACCAATTTTGGATCATAAGCCTTTTTTAAATATTTTATCTCATTTTTGAATTCTCCTATAGATAAATTTTCTTTTAGCAACGAAGCCATTTCTTCTATTAAATCTTTCTCATTATTTCCTATATATTCAAGATATACTTTATCTTTTTTGTATTTTACTCTTAATAAATCAGTGCTAAACACCTTTTCTTCTCCTCAAACTAAGACTATAATCAGATGTTCCTTTCGTTACTATTTCAATAAGTTTTGCTCTCTTTCCCTCTTTGACTCTAAGTATTCTACCTAATCTCTGTATGAATTGCCTTCTAGTTCCATAACCTCCCACTATAATAGCAATTGATGCATCAGGTATATCAACTCCTTCATCAAAGACATTTGATGCTACAATAACCCTATATTTACTATTTCTAAAATTATCCATAATTTCCTTCCTTTCATCTTTCGGTGTCTTATATGTTACAACAGGAATCAAAAATTCTTTTGATATCCTATAAGCCATAGTAGTATCTCTTGTAAAAATAATAATTTTATTATCTTTATAAAGATTTAATAGTTCTTTTAACTTTTTTATTTTTGAATTTGAATTTATAGCAATATTAGTCGATTCATACCAAAGTTGTAAAGCTTCTCTAGCTTCCTTATTTTTACCTGCATAATAGAGAAATCTTTTAAAATCATTAATACTTTTTAATTCTATATTTAATCTATTTAAAATTTCTTTCATCTTCCTTCTCATTTCTTTATATCTGATCTCTTCATCTTCTTCTAAGTTAACATAAATTCTTTCAACATCGTATTCAGCTAAATACTTTCCAGATAATGTTTCAGGATTTATCTTATATATAACAGGTCCTACCAAATCAAGCAAGAATGTATGCCTACCATCTTCTCTTTCGGGAGTTGCAGTTAATCCCATTCTATATGGAGCAGGGCTTAATTGTGCTATTTCCATATAACCTTCAGATGGTAAATGATGAACCTCATCAAAAATTAAAAATAAAAATTTGTCCCCTAATTCATCAATTTTAGAGTATGCACTATCATAAGTAGTTACAGTAATTCCGTGAACTTCATCATACCCTCCACCAATCCTACCTGGTGTAACACTTAATTCTTTAATTACTGCCCTATACCATTGCTCAAGCAAATCTATTGTAGGGACTATAATTAATGAAGAAGATTTTAAATTGGAGATTGCCTTTAATGCTATATGCGTCTTTCCAGCTCCTGTAGGCAATACAATGATTCCTCTCTTAACCTTTAACCATAAGCTTAATGCCTTTTCTTGATAAGTTCTTAACTTTATTCTGTCATTAATAATGGGAAAAGGGAGCGGATCTAAAACAGAATCTTTAACGCTTATACCCGACTCTTTAAAATAGTCAATTATTTCTTTATATTTATAAGCTAATGATATATACTTCTTCATTTTTTCGTCGTACTTCATTTGTGGTGTATAAGTATCGGAAACTATCAATCCTTTATAATAGCTTATTCTAACCATATTTGCTCCTACAATTATTGGATTATATTTTACCTTAATAAATTCTAGCTATTTTAAAAAATTAAAATAAACAATATTCTTTAAATAGAAGTAATTTTGATGCGCATATTTTAAAATTATTTTATTTATTCTTTGTCCTTTAAACACATAATTATTCAAAATAATTTTTATAATCATTGACTATATAATCGGATTCACTTCGCTCTAAAGTATAAAGGATACCTTGAGTATTAGGTTACATCACTTAATGGATTCTGCTCCTTCATTCATGTTCTCTTTAGTTTCTTTGCACTGTTGGAATAAAACAACTTCATCTCTTAAAATTAACAACAAATATTTTTACCTTTTTAATCCAAACAAATATTGAATGGCTTAGGTCTAATTAAAAATGATAACTATAAAAGCTTTAATTTCAACGAAGATAATATATTTGTAAATTGATTTATAAAATGTAGCTATCTTATTTTTATAAACATTAATAAATCATAAACATAACTTGTAAAAACGGAAGGGGTTGATTTTGAGCACTGAAGAAAGGAAACTAGAACATATCGATATAGTAGTTAATGAAAATGTACAGTCAAAAGAAAGTAATCTATTGGATTACGTTAGATTTGTTCACAATCCTTTGCCTGAAAATGATTTAGATTCAATAGACTTAAGTAAAGATTTTTGTGGCAGTAGTCTAGATGCACCTCTTGTAATAACAGGTATTACAGGAGGACATCCAGAAGCGGAAAAAATAAATGATAGCATCTCAAAAGTAGTAAACAAATTTAATATAGCAATGGGAGTAGGAAGTCAAAGAGCAGCCATAGAAAATCCTAAATTAATTCATTCATTTAGCATAGTTAGAGAAAATGCGCCTCATGCATTTTTGATTGCTAATATAGGAGTTGCCCAATTGAATAAAGGTTATAGTATAAAAGAGCTGGAAAAAGCAATAGATATGATTAAGGCTAACGCTATTGCAATCCATGTAAATCCTGGACAAGAGGCTTATCAGGATGAGGGAGATACAAATTTTTTAAATTTAATTTCAAAAATTGAAGAAATAAATGAAAAAATAAGTGTACCTATCATAATAAAAGAAGTTGGTAATGGATTGAACGAAGAACTTATAAAAGTTCTAAGGTCTATTAACATAAAATGCTTTGATGTAGCAGGGTTAGGTGGAACAAATTGGATAAAAACAGAAAGCATAAGATCTAGGAAAAAACATGGATATCCTTTAAAAGAACCAGGCAAGTTGGCCGATTTTTGGGGAAATCCTACAGCTTTAAGTATAATAGAAGCGAGAATGGGCGCTATGGACTCCTACATTATAGGAAGCGGTGGAATTAGAGATGGCTTAGATGCAGCTAAGGCAATAGCATTAGGCTCTGATATAGCAGGAATGGCTTTTCCTATTTTAAAAATTTTAAAAATAGAGGGTGAAAAGGGATTGGAAAACTATATAAAGAAAATGATATACCAACTAAAAACTATTATATTTCTTTCTGGAGGTAAAAATGTCTATTCATTATGGAAATCGAAAATAACAATATGGGGTAGGCTAGGAGATGAGCTTTTAATTAGAGGTATTGAACCAAATGAATATTTGAACAAGAGAATACAAGCATTATTATGGAGGATGAAAGATCATGTCATATGAAACTTTAAACAAAGTCGGAGAAAAATATGCGTCACTTATAGACTCTTATATTTCAGACATATTAAGGGGGGAACCGGAGGATCTTTATAAAGCTGCCATGCATTTGATTAAGGCTGGAGGAAAAAGATTAAGGCCTATGATAACTCTTGCAGCATCAAAAGCTCTTGGAGGTGCTCCTTCAGAGACAAAAGCAGTTTATTATGCAGCCGCGGTAGAGATTCTCCATAATTTCAGCTTAGTGCATGATGATATAATGGATAATGATGATTTTAGAAGAGGTATACCTACCGTACATAAAATATATGGAGTTAATTGGGCCATTTTAGCTGGAGATCTGATGTTTTCTTACGCATTTTTAACGCCATATCTAGCTATTAGAGCTGGCGCAGATTATAAGGAAATTGCAAAAGCTGTTGAAGTTATTGGAGACGGGTCAAGGAAGATTGCAGAGGGTCAAGGATACGATATTATGTTTGAAAAAACATGGGACGTTGACGAAAAAGATTATCTAAAAATGATTTACTTAAAGACAGGTGCATTAATAGAGACCTCTTCAAAATTAGGAGGTATAGCATCTAATTCCGATGACGAAATAACAGAGCTTTTGGGTCAATTTGGAAGGTTTGTAGGACTTGCATTTCAAATAAGAGATGATATATTAGGAATATTCGGTGATCCAGCAAAGACAGGAAAGCCTATATATAATGACTTGAGAAGAGGAAAGAAAACTATTTTAGTATTGTATGCATCTAAAAGGAAGAGCGAGTGGAAAGAATTCTTTATTAAACTTTTTTCTGGCAATCAATCTGATGAAAACATTAAAGAAGCTGTTGACATTATTAAAGAATCTGGATCGTTAAACTATGCAGAAATGCTAGCCAAAAATTATTACAACAACGCTTTAGACAGACTTGATTCTATTGAAAAAATGGGTTTAATAAAGGACGAAGAATCATTTAAGTCTCTTAAAGAACTAGCCGAATTTTCAATAAATAGGGACAAATAGGGGATAAGGTTGAGCGAGGATTTAGAAAGCATAGTTTGGAAATACACTTTGTTAAATGCATTTGAACATGGGGGGAAAGCTCAAACAAACAGTGTAATGTCTATGATATTAGGAGAGAGAAGTGATCTTAGGCAGAAAGCTAGAGAAATTTCCAAAATAGTCAGTAATTTAGTTGAAAAAGTTAATGCAATGAGTATTGATGACCAGAAAAAGGAAATAGAAAAGCTTGGAATAAAGATAGAATCTAAAAAAGAAGGAAAAGAAGAAGGAAAAACACTTCCTCCTTTGCCAAATGCTGAAATAGGTAAAGTTGTAACCAGGTTTGCACCGAATCCTGATTTCGTAATACACATCGGAAATGCAAGACCAGCGATATTAAGCTATGAGTATTCAAAGATATATAAAGGGAAGATGATTTTAAGATTTGAAGATACTGATCCAAGAACAAAAACTCCAATAAAAGAAGCATATAACCTAATAAGAGAAGATTTGAAATGGCTTGGAGTCATACCTGATGAAGAATATATACAAAGTTTAAGAATGAACTTATTTTATGAGGTTGCGAAAGAAATTATAAAAAACGGGTGCGCTTACGTTGACAAATCAGGTGATGAAGGCAAAAAGCTTTTATCTAAACAGATGGAACCACCTGATAGAAATACTTCTCCAGAAAAAAACCTAGAAGAATTTGACAAAATGATAAACAATTATTATAAGGAAGGAGAAGCTATATTAAGAATAAAAACTGATGTTACCCATCCTAATCCAAGCATTAGAGATTGGATTGCATTTAGAATTATCGATACGTCGTCTTATCCGCATCCGCTTGTAGGAGATAAATATGTAACGTGGCCTACATATAATTTTGCTGTCAGCGTTGATGATCATCTATTAGGCATAACGCATGTATTAAGAGGGAAAGAGCATGAACTTAACACAATGAAACAGGAATATATATATAAATGTCTGAAGTGGAAAATGCCTATTTATATTCACTTTGGCAGATTGAAGTTAGAAGGATTTATAATGAGCAAAAGTTATATTAGGAAAATCATGTCTGAGAATCCAAAAGAGTTCTTAGGTTACGATGATCCAAGATTTGGTACAATTTCAGGACTGAGAAGAAGAGGCATTTTACCTGAATCTATAAAAGAGGTTATATTAGAAGTTGGCATAAAAAGCGGAGATGCTAAATTAAGTTGGATTAATTTAGCCTCAGTTAATAGAAAGAAATTAGACCCGATAGCAGACAGATTAATGTTTGTAGAAAACCCAGTTAAGGTAAGTGTAGAACAACCTACATGCTTAAATGCAGAAATACCATTACATCCTGATGCGCCAAACAGGAAAAGGTCTATAAGTATTTGCAATGGTGATGAAATTTATGTAGATGAAAAAGATCTAAACTTAAAAAGATTTAGACTCATGGAATTAGGTAATTATGAATACAAAAATGGATCATTAAATTTTATTAACAAGGATATTAGTTATGCTAGAAAAGAAAAACTACAAATAATCCAATGGGTTCCTCATAAAGAATTTAAAGAGATTTTAATTAGGGAACCCTATGGACTTCAATTTAAAGATCATAAGGGAGTTGTAGAAAATTACATTAATAATTACAACAAAGGTTCTAGACTCCAATTTTTGAGATTTGGCTTTATAATAATAGACAATATAGATCCATTAATAGGATTTTTAACTCATAAATGATTTTAACGATTAAAGCTTAAAACAACGTATATACTTAATATATTTTAGGAGAAAAAATTTGATAATTGTCTATGGAAATCAAGTAATATATCTAAATGTAAATGCTATACTATATGTAGTAAGTGGTATCGTTGCCTTATCAGTTAGCCTTGTTTCATTTAAATATAATAAAATAATTAAGGAAAATGTATTAAATTATATTAGTTTAGGATTTGCCTTATTAGGTTTAGGACTTATTATACAAGGTTCATTAATGATATTATTATCTTTCAATATAGCAAGAATATCAGAAGACTTAAGAGCAACTTATATTTCTTCTCTAATATATTTATTTTTACAATTAATAGCATATACTATAATTACTATAGGATATACTAGGGAAGCATATTGGAGCAATGTAGAACCATTGCTCATTACAATAATTTTAACAAAGAAGAGAGAATATTTTTTATTAGGCGCATACGTATTTGACGCGGTTCAAATAATATTAATATTTTTATTAGGACTTATAGTATTTTCAGGCTATTTAATTCATATGAAAAATAAAAATACTTTCTCATTGCTCGTTTTAATAGCTTTCTCATTAATGCTAATTTCTCATATAGTTTATTTGCTGTCATCTCTATCATTTTCAGTAAATTACTATTTCATAGCAAACATAATACAATTTTTGGGTTTCCTTTCGTTATTAATATTTTTAATAAGGAGTGGTCATATTGGTAGAACAAAAGAAAAATAGATCAAGAGTAAAGATATACCTAGATATATTAGAAACCATAGAAAAAGAAGATAAAGCAAGATTAACAAGGATTATGTATAACGCGAATATTCCCTATGATAGATTATTAAAATATATAGATGAATTAAAACAAAAAGAAATAATAAATGAGATAAATGATGGAGACAATAGATATTATATCTTAACAAACAAAGGTAAAGAGTTTGTAAAAGAACTCAAAAAGATTGATTCGTTTCTAAGGGGATTTGGTCTAAGCTTATAGACGGTTTGTCTATACTGTCTGTACTTGCTAGTATATATTTATCACAATTTTCGTTTCTTTTTGGGGGATAAAATGAAAGGACCAATAATAATATTTGGCGCTGACGGTTATATAGGCTGGCCGTTATCAATACATTTAGGTGTCAAATATGACATACCAATAATAATGGTTGACAATTTTTCGACAAGAGCATTAGTTAAATCAGTAAAATCTGATTCGCTAACACCAATAAAGTCTATGTCAGAAAGGCTAATAGCTTATAAAGAAACCTTTGGAAAAGACAATCTAATATTTGAACCAATTGATGCAAGAGACCCTGAGCAAGTTGATCATTTAATTTCAAAATATAAACCTGAGGCTGTTGTACATCTCGCACAACAAAGGAGTGCTCCTTTTAGTATGATTGACCAAGAACATGTGCTTTATACAGAAATTAACAATGTTATTTCAAACATAAATATAATGTTTTCATTAATAAGGCACTCTCCAGGAGCTCATTTGCTTAAAATGGGCACTATGGGAGAATATGGAACACCTAATATAGAAATCACTGAAGGAGATATAGAAATAGAATATAAAAATAGGAAAACAAAAGTTATGTTTCCTAGGTTTGGACAAAGCTACTACCATCTTACAAAAATTTTCGATACGTATAATTTGCTTTTAGCAAATAAACTTCATGGAATCAAAGCAACTGATGTTATGCAAGGAGTAGTGTATGGAACTAAAATTGACGAAATAGTTAATGAATCACTAGAAACAAGATTTGATTTTGATTCCAATTGGGGAACTGTTATAAACAAATATGTAGTCCAAGCTGTAATTTTAAATGAACTGTTAATTTATGGAAAAGGGAAACAAACAAGAGGATTCTTATCATTATATGATAGTATTAATGCCTTAACTCTATTATTAGAGAATCCACCTAAAGAAGGAGAATATAGAGTTGTTAATCAGCTAGATGAGATCTATAATACATTAGAGCTCGCTAACAAAGTATTAGAGATAGCAAACGAATTTGGATTCAAACCGAATGTAAAGTACATAGATAATCCTAGAGTAGAGGCAGAAGAACATTATTATAGCGTAGAGCATAAAATCCTGCCGTCCCTTGGATTTTCAAGGAAAAAAGATATCAAAGACGTAATTAGAGAAATATTTGAAACAGTAATACAATACAAAAACAGAGCTATGAGCCTTAAAGAACTCATATACCCAACGGTAAAGTGGAGAAACTTAAAACACATGAGATCAGATTTATTCCCGATGCCAGAAGAATATATGAGAGTATTAAGCAAAAATGAAATTATGAAGTACTTTGGCCCAGTTATTGAGGAAAGGATAGGTGAAAATTAATGAAAGTTATGTTAGTTTCTGAGATCGATGGTAAAACAAAAAAATTAAGAAGAGGGTCATATTTAAGATATAAATATCCTCCAAAAGGTGTTCAATATACTGTATTTAACGATGTTATCCCTTTATTTAAGAATTCATCAAATTACGAATTTAATAAAGATAATGTTATATCAACTCTTTCCAGATTAATATTAAAGGGATTATCACAACCAATTCCTAAGGATGAAAAAATTATACACTCATTCTTTTGGAATTTTTATTTATATTCAAGACCATGGATACATGAAAATGATGAAAGTCCTAGCCAATTTTTAGATCAATACTATGGTGGAAAAGGATTTACTTATAATATTGCACTAGATTTTCTAGTTTATTATCTTAACTCTTCTCCTTGCAGAGCAATAATAACATGGTCTGATTGGGCTAGAAAAGGTTTTATAAAAGACGGTGTCGATTCATCAAAAGTTGTTTTAATTCCTCCTCCAATGCCGATCAAAGCAAGTAACAAAATTGAGCACAAAGGAATCAATATATTATTTATAGGCAGAGATTTTATTAGAAAAGGGGGAGATATAGTATTAAAAGTTTTTATTAAATTATCAAAAGAGTTTAATGATTTGAACTTATTTTATGTTGGCTCAATACCAAATAATATAAAGAAATTAATCAGCAGTTATAAAAATATATATCATTTCAGTAACCCCGATGATAACGTTCTCTATAAAAAAATAATACCTGCATCAGATATTACATTTTTACCTACTAGATACGATGCTTATGCATTAACGATCTTAGAGTCTATGTCCTACGGCGTTCCAGTAGTTTCGTCAGATATTAATTCTATAAGAGAATCTGTAATTCATGGACACAATGGATTTGTGGGCAAAAATGAATACGACTATGAAAAATATCTGTCAATATTAATTTCGGACGAGTATGTTAGGAAATCGTTTTCTGAAAACAGCATTTCACTAATTAAGGAAAGACATAATCCAGAAACAGTTGGTATTGAACTTACAAAAGTTTATGAAAACGTTTTATCAGGGTTATAATTTTATGAATAGAACCTTAAGTAATAGGGTTCTATTTGTATCTACATCGATAGTTAGGTTTTCTTCTATTATAGCCCAATCGGTTTTGCCTTTATATGCGTTTTCACTTAATATAACCCCTTTTTATATTTCTATAATAATTGCAATTTTATGGGTTTTTAATGGAATTGGTTCGCTATTAATTAATGTTTCAAAAAAAGTTAATAACTTTATCGTAATGAGTTTTTTAATTACTCTAATAGGATTTATTTTAATAATTTTTTCAAAAAACTTCTTTTACTTAATTATTTCAGTAAGTCTTGTAGGATTAGGATTAGGATCTATATCTATTCTATTGGCGCCTTCAATGCATACTGATAATAAAGGATTCGAAGGCATAGGCCTATATTCTTTTGCTTTGTCTTTAGGTTTAATACTTGGAACATTATTTTCATCAATTATACTTTCATACCTCTCATTTTTCTATATATTTATTTTCACAGTTATTTTATTGATTATTCCAATAAGTTTAGCTTTAAAATACAAGTTTAATCGTCATGATTTCAAGTTAATATTAAAATTTAACATTATTTTTTCAATCATGAGAAATAAAAAATTTTCTAAATATTTTATTTTAAATTTTATCTATTCTTTTACGTTACCATTAATAATATCATATTGGGGAATTTATGAAGAAAATTCAGTTAAATTAAAATCAAATGTTGTTATGCTCTCTCTATTTTTATTATTCTTAACCTCTTCCATAATAAGGTTCAAATCAATAAAATCTAGCGAAAAAAATCTTGTGAGACAAGAAACTGTAGCAATTTTAGTTCTTCCAATTTCATTTATTCTTTTAAACATTCATAATATATATATTAATATACTTGCATTACTCCTATTTGCCATTCCGCATTCAATTTTATATCCAACTTTTCTTTATAATGCTTATAAATCGTTAAACAAGAATAACATAATTGCTGGTAATTTATTATTTTCTGCTTCTTCTGGAATTGCCGAGTTTTTATCTCCTATATTCGCACTAGGTATAATAAATATGTTTACTATAAAAAGTCTGTTTTTGTTTGCATTACCAATACCCTTTTTAATGTTAATATTTTATTTTAAATGATTGAAGGAGATCCCAATTGAGAAAAAGTAGTATGCTAATCATAGGAATCATAGTAATGTCATTCAATTCTATATATCAATATTCATGGAATGCCTTTGCACCTCTATTATCATCAGGATTTAATGCTAGCTTAAGTCAAATATCACTAGCATTTTCGCTATTTGCAATATTTTCAACTATTTTTCAAGTAATTGGAGGTTATATAGCAGACATTTATGGCCCAAAAATTATAGGTATTTTATCATCAATATTATCATCAATTGGTTTCTTAGGCACCTATACTAGCAAAAATCTACTTTCGTTTTATGCTTTCTGGTCAATAGGAAGCGCTGGTGAAGGAATCCTATATATGATTGCATCTAATTTAGCTGTAAAATGGTATTATGAAAAAAGAGGATTTGCTACAGGTCTAGTTTCATTTGGATTTGGTTTGGGAGCAACTATTGCAAATCCCTTCATTATTGAATCTAAATCATTTAGAGAACCTTCTTTAATTATAGGAATTATAGAGTTAATACTATTACCAATACTTCTTTACTTTTCAGATTATCCTAAAAAAGAAATTTCTGGTATAAGACCAACTAAAATTATAGTAACAAGAAAATGGTGGTTAATTTATTTTTCATATGTTTTTTCGGTAGTCCCACTACTATCTATGTCTAGCGCCCTTTCATTTGTATCTCATCAATCTGAAATAAAAATATTGGCTATTTTAATAAGCACATTTGCTTTAATGAGTGGCTTAGGTAGACCAATAATAGGATTCATATCAGACAAATTAGGTAGATTTAAAACACTGTTTATTTCAATTTGTTTGGTTATTATTGGAAATATTTTGTTGATAATAAATCAAATATTCTTATCTGCCATAATTATAGGTTTATTCGGAGGAGCTCTGATACCATTATATTTCTCTTTAGTCGGAGATTTATTCGGAACAAAATATTCAACTGCAAATAATGGGATTTTATATACCGGAAAAGCCATAGCAGGTATTCTTGGAGGGGAAGTCTTTTCCATAATTTTAGGAAAGGGAGTATTGTTGAGTGGAATATATTTATTAATATCATCAATACTAAGTATAGCACTATTATTAACTAGTTCACATTATTTAAAATCATAAAATATTTATAATATTTATATTTTTCATTCAAAACTTTATGTAAAGAATTTTCTATTGTTAACCGGGGAGTTAACAATAATATAATAGTAACTGACTGCTAATTATAAAAAATAGTTCCATCAAGGTTTAATGTAAGCAAAACCCTCTTTTTCGAGTTCTGCAATCTTAAATACTCCTGAAGGAGTTGTTTTGCAATAGTCTATTAGATCTTCTTTTCTTATGTTCAAGGCTTTCATAGATCTTTCGCATATATAAATTTTGACACCTCTTTCATTTAATTCTTTTATAAATCTTAATTTATCTTCATTAATACTACTCTTCAAAAATAACAAAGGGGCTTTATAATTTGCAACAAGAGCTATTTCATATAAATAATTTTCTAACAAGGACTCATCGATAAAATTTTTTATATTATTTAGGGAAAGCCTAAGTATTTCGTCCTCATCTTTGTCGATATGGAAAACAACTTTTATTTTATGATTCAATATTATTCACCAAGATCTAATGTATTGAACGAAAATAAGTTTTTATTTATATATTAAAATTTTTACTCTTCTTCAACTAATTTATAACTTATCATTGGATATGGTATTATTTCCTTTATACTATAAACACCTGTCAAAAGCATAACAACTCTGTCTATGCCTATACCTACACCTCCTGTAGGGGGCATACCATAGCTTAAAGCCCTAACAAAATCAAAATCATATGGATGCGCTTCCTCATCCCCTCTTTTCATCATTTCCATTTCTTTTTTGAATAACTCATCTTGTAAAATTGGATCATTTAACTCCGAATAGGCATTAGCAAGTTCCATACCAGCTGCGTACAGTTCAAACCTTTCTACTAGGCCTGGTTTATTTCTATGGGGTTTACATAAAGGCGTTGTTTCAATAGGATAATCGAGAATAAATGTTGGTTCTACTATATTGTCAGCAACAAGCTTATCAAATAATTTCTCTATCATAAAGCCTCTTATATATAGATTACCTCTTGGTTTTTGATTAATTTCATCTAACATTCTTTTTAATTCATCATCGCTAACCGATTCTATATTTTTGCCAATAGCATTTGATAATGCGTCAAACATCGTTATCTTATTAAATGGTTTTTCTAAATCTATTTCATATTCTTTTCCATTAATAACTTTTTTAATTTTAGGTTCTTTTAACGCTTTTTTAGCAACTTCTCTTATTAGGTTTTCTGTCAAATTCATTATGTCTTTATAGTCTGCATACGCCCAATAAAGTTCCAACAGCGTATATTCTGGGTTATGAGTTACATCGATATCTTCATTTCTAAATACCTTCCCAACTTCAAAAACTTTGTTAAATCCACCTACTATGTATCTTTTTAAATATAACTCTAAAGATATCCTTAAGTACCAATCTTCATTTAGCGCATTAACATGGGATTTAAAAGGTTTTGCTAAGGCTCCGCCATATACAGGTTGCAAAATGGGTGTTTCTACCTCAATAAACCCTTGATTATATAAATATGTCCTTATTTGTTGAATTATGTTAAATCTAGTTATCATCAGTTCTCTTGCATTTGCATTGTATAAGAAATCGACATATCTATGTGCATATCTGAACTCAGGTGATAATTTTGACCAATCAGGAGGTTCGATGAGAGCTTTAGATAATAATGCATAATCATTAATTCTTAAGGTTAATTCTCCTTTCATAGTATAGAATAAATCTCCTTTAACCCCTATTATATCTCCTCTTCCAATTATATGAATAAACTCATTATACTTTTCTTCTCCCAACTCGTTTACTCTAGCATATAATTGTAGTCTTTCCCCCTCATCAAATATATCTATAAAAGCTGCTTTTCCATGCCTCCTAATATTACCTATTCTACCTACGGTTGATATATTATGCATAAATGGTTCATGACTCTTTTTATTAAGTTTATTTACTTCATCTCTTATCTGTTTAATAGTATGTGTAAAATCAAATTTTGGAGGATAGGGGTTTATACCTTTGGATCTTAATTCTTCTAGAATCTTTAATCTTTCTTCGTCCCATTTCATTTAATTTACACCTATATAATCCTAGATATTTAATATTTTAAGCTTTAGTTCCTATTATTGCTATATGTTAATTATATTGCATAAAAGATATAGACATATATTTAATAATTCATAAACCAATTATATAAAATTGGTGGCAAAATGAAAATACTGCTGTTAAGTGATATTCATGGAAATATCGAGTCTTTAAAAGAAATTATAAATAAGGAAAACTTTGATTATGCTTATTTTATTGGAGACGCTGTTGATTATGGTCCACGGCCTGCTGAAGTTGTTGAAAAATTAAAAGAAATAGGAGCTAACTCTGTATTAGGAAATCATGATAATGCTATATTATATAATGTAGATTGTATGTGTGGCGAAGAGACTCATTGGATAAGCGTTTATTTTAGAGAAAATTTTACTAAAAAACTTTTAAATAAAACCCATTTAGATTTTCTCAAAGAGTTTAAAAATAAAATCAAAACTGAAATAGAAGGATTTGGAAAAACATTAATAATTCATGGATCGCCATCTAGTCCTCTTTATGGATATATATATCCTTGGTTAGATGAAGAGAAGACAATAAATATGTTAAACAGAGAGGTAAGATTAAACGAGACAAAAAATATCAAATTGGAATATGATTTATATATAGTAGGTCATACGCATTTTCAATTCATGAAGAAAATAAATAATAGCTTATTAATAAATCCTGGTAGTGCAGGAGAACCCAGGGATGGAGATAATAGGGCTGCCTATGCAATAATTAATACAGAAAACAAAACAATAGAATTAAGAAGAATTAAATATAATATAGAAAAAGTTGTTAAGGATTTAGAGGATCTAATGATTCCAGAACCCTATCTTACGTATCTAAAATATATGTTTATTAATGGTAAAATTCTAAGGAGAAACGCTTAAAATTTTTAACCACTATATAGTGATAAAAATAGGAGATAAAAATGAAAGCAATTTATTTTAATTCTCATGGGGGCATTGATGTTTTAAAATATGGTGATGTTGACGAGCCTAAAATTAATAGAGGGGAAGCACTAATAGAAGTAAAATATTCATCAATAAATAGAATAGACTTGCTTATAAGAAAAGGATATCCGGGCATTAATATACCATTACCACATATACCTGGAATAGATCTATATGGTAGAGTTATAGATGTCGACAATAATGACGAAATAAATCCTGGAGATTATGTAGTTGCAAACACAGTATTTGGTTGCGGCCATTGTGAATTTTGTTTATCAGGAAAAGAAAATATGTGCAATCTATGGAAAATGATTGGATTTCATATAAACGGATCCCATGCAGAGCTTGTTAAGGTTCCATCGAAAACACTAATAAAAGTGAAAGGTAATGGAGAAAAACTAGGAGTGACACCTCTATCATTATCAATATCCTGGAGTGCATTAGTTACTGTTGGTAAAATAAAAAAAGATGATTTTGTTTTAATATATGGTGGTTCAGGAGGTGTAGGTACATTTGCAATTCAAGTTTCCAAGTTATTCGGCGCCAAATCTATTGTAACTACCAGAAATGAAGAAAAAGAAAAAATTTTAAAATTGATAGGTGCAAACTATGTGATAAATGGTAATGAAGAAAACATAACAGAAAGGGTCATGGAAATAACAGATAAAAAAGGCGTTGATATTGTAATAGATTATATTATAAACCCAACTATGCAAGTTTCCTTAGATGTTGCAAAAACTAATGGAAAGATTATAGTATTTGGATTTTTAGGAGGTAACGTCTTTCCCATAAACTGGCAAAAATTTTATTTAAAAAATCTGAGAATTTACGGTATTCATAATGCATCTAAATTAGAATTAAAAAATGCTATTAAATATGTTGAGAATAATGAGATCGAGCCATATATATCAAGAAAACTTAGCCTCGAAGAAGTAATAGATGGCCACAAAATAATGGAGAATAATGAGATCATAGGAAAGCTATTAGTAAAAATTTAATTTATTCTCAATAATCATTTCCAAAAATTTTATTAATAATTTTAAATATTTCTCTTAAATAAAATTTTATTATGTGATTATAAAAACTATTGATTTATGAAATATACTTTATAAAATATCAGTTACTTATTTTTTCTTGTATAAAATTCGATAAATTCTTATTTCCTTCTATCTTAGGATCATAAGGTATATATATTAAATCTTTATTTAAAATACGCTTGTTTAGTGACATTATAAATCCTCTTTTTCTTGGTTTAATTTCTTTCACATCAGAATAAAAAATTATTGTTTTATTGTATGATGGCCTTTTATAAATTTCTAAATGATCATCATAAAAATTTATATATTCATTAGCACTGGCTGCCCTAGCTATAATAGGAACCAATAATAAGAATAAAGATATAATATATGCCAGCAAAACTGAAAAAGATGATATAAAAACTATAGAAATAAGTAATAAAACAAAAATTAATAATGATATTTTTATGTAAGATGAACTAATTCTTAGTGATACAAGCGGCTTATTTAAACCTTCTCCTGATCTATATGCATTAATTGTTTTATTCATAACTCCAAAAAGATAAGACATATAAATTATTCCAAATATAGCATAGTCAGCATCGAAATCCCCTATCAATTTTCCATTATCAAACTTTAACTTTCCAATAATCATATTATTACTATCAATAAAATTAATTTCTTTGCCATTTATTAAGTTTAATGAAACCTGTTCTTTACTAACATTAGGTTTCACTGAATTACCTTTATATATAACATTAAATCCTTTGCCTCTACCAACTTCAATATTATCCTGAATTATCCTATAGCCATTATAACCGAGCTTTATAATAACATTATATGGAAATTTTCCTTCGACTTTTATTTCTTTTTTACTTAATTTGATATCACAACATACATTTTCGTTAATCTTTATTTTAGACCCATCAAGTTCAATCCTCAAATATATCCCTATATATTAATGATTTTTAAAATTAATATATAATTGGTTAATAAGATAAAACAATAATGGCGGTCTTAGATGAGAGAGTTACGCTATAATCCATTAACAGGCCAGTGGATAATGGTTTCTTCGATAAGAAAAGAAAGAAGATGGAGACCTCAAAATTTTTGCCCATTTTGCCCAGGAAGTGAAGAAACGGGATATAATTGGGATACATTAGTATTACCAAACAAATATGCTGTACTAAGCTTTGATTCTGAAAATGTAAAAAGTGAAGGATTTTATAGAAAAGCAAAATCTATGGGAGAATGCGGAGTTATAATAGAGACTCCTATTCACGACGTAAAGGACTTAGATGAATTACCTATAGATCAATTAGTTAAGGTCATTAAGCAATGGATAAACGTGACTAACAAGTACATAAATGATAAGAGAATAGCATACTTAATGATCTTCAGAAATAAAGGAGAGGAAATAGGAGTTAGCTTAACTCATCCACATGGACAATATTATGCCATGCCTTTTATCCCTTTAAAAATAAGAAACATGATACAAAATTCAAGAAACTACTTTAAAAGATACAATGAATGTATTTTTTGTAGAATTATTAAAGAAGAAATAAAAAGCAAAGATAGAGTTATATATGAAAATCAAAACTTCGTAGTATTTCTTCCATATTATTCGAATTGGCCATTTGAAATACATATATATCCAAAGAATCATTTACAATACATAACACAATTCAATAAAGATCAAATTTTAGATTTTGCTGATGCAATAAAGCTTAGTCTTAATTCTCTAAATAATTTATTCGATAGAGAGATGCCATATTCTTTTGCTCTAATTCAAGCTCCATTAAAAGGTAATTTTTCAAATATATTCCATATTCATCTTGAAATTTATCCGATATTAAGGGATAAAGATAAAATTAAGTACGCAGCTGGGATAGAAATGAGCACATGGGATTTTACTTATGATGGTATTCCAGAGGAGAATGCAAAAAAGTTAAAAGATGTTTGCAAAAAGGTTAATAAATCCTATAGAGGGATTTGCATAGAATGAGGTGATAGAATGTCAAAAATCTTTTCTCCTGGAAGAATAAACATAATAGGTGAACACACTGATTATTCTTATGGATATGTAATGCCTATGGCTATAAATTTAGGAAATTATTTGGAATACGTACCTTATGATAAAATTAGCTTACGTTCAGACGCTTATAATGAAGAAATAGAACTTGATTTAAGTATGATTAATAAAAAACAAAACAAGTGGATTGATTATATTTTAGGTGTTTATAATGCTTTGTTTGAATTAAATTTAAAACCTGGAGGAATTAAAGGTAGGATTTATGGGAACCTACCAATAAGTTCTGGTCTTAGCTCTAGCGCAAGCTTAGAACTCGCTATATTAGTTGCGTTAAATAATTCCTATAATTTAAAATTAAACAAATTACAGCTAGCATTAATAGGGAAAAAAGCAGAAAATGATTTTGTAGGTGTTCCTTCAGGAATATTAGACCAATTTGCTGTTACTTTTGGGAAAAAAGGTTTTGCTATTTTTCTAGATACAGAGACTCTATCATATGAATACATACCTTTTCCGAAAGATATCTCTGTTATAGTATACAATACAGGCGTAAAAAGAGAACTAGCTAAAACTGGATATGCTGATAGGAAAAAAATTGTTGAAGATAGCTTAAGAATACTTAATAAGAATTCCTCGAAAGAAATTATAGAAAAAGACTTGGAAAAACTAGATCCATTATATAGAAAAAGAATGGGATACATAATTAGAGAAAACAACAGAGTTATTAATGCCAAAGAAGCGCTAAAGAAAAATAATTTAGAACTTTTGGGAAAACTTCTAATAGAATCTCATAACGATATTGCTAAAAACTATGAAGTTAGCAGTAAAGAATTAGATTTCATAGTAGAAACTTCGATGAAATACGGCGCTTTAGGAGCAAGATTAACAGGAGCTGGATTTGGAGGATCTGCTATAATACTTGCTTTAAGAGATAAAGCAGAAAAAATTGCAGAATCCGTACATAAAGAATATATTAAAGTATTTGAATATAAGTCATTCTATAATATAGTTGAAAGCAATGATGGCGCAAATATTATTGAAAATTAATTTTTTAATATTTAATAAATTAGAAAAACTATATTAAATTTTTTAATATTTAATAAATTACTTTAATTATTAAAAAATAATTTTTTTATTAAAGTCTTTAAACCTGAATTGATATTAAAAAAATGACAAAAAAGAGGTAACCATTATGGCAAAAGTAGTACTCAAAGAATTAACAAAAGTATTTAAAAAAGGAAAAAACCTAATTTATGCTTCTAACAAAATAAACTTAGAGGTTAACGATGGAAGATCGTTTGGCATATTAGGCCCAAGTGGCGGAGGTAAAACTACTCTTTTAAGACTTATTGCAGGTTTAGAATTACCCACTGATGGATATATATATTTTGATGACAAAATGGTTTCAGCTCCAAACAGGATAATTGTTGATCCTGCAGATAGAGGTATTGCAATGGTCTTCCAAAACTGGGCTCTCTACCCAAATATGACCATATATGATAACATTGCGTTCCCCCTTAGAAACATGAAAGTTTCTAAATCAGATATAGATAAGAAAGTTAAAGAAGTTGCAGAAATATTAAATATAAAACATATACTTGATCATTATCCTAGAGAGGTTTCAGGAGGGCAAATGCAAAGAACTGCTTTAGCTAGAGCATTAGTAAAAAATCCTAAAATCCTTCTTTTAGATGAACCATTTAGCAATTTAGATGCTCAAATTAGAGATAGCGCAAGAGCATTAGTTAGAAAGATTCAGAGAGAATTAAAGCTTACAACAATTGTAGTATCTCATGATCCTGCAGACATATTTGCCATAACAGAAGAGGCAGGGATAATTGTTAATGGGATGCTCGTACAAAAAGGTAATGCATCAGAAATTTATGATAATCCAATAAATGAAACAGTTTCCAAACTATTAGGAGATATTAATATAGTAAAAGCACAAATAAAGGATAATTATATTAAGTTTGGTAATATCTTGATACCTATAAATAGAAAATTAGACAAAGAAGAGGTTAACATAGGTATAAGACCCGAAGATATCAAAATATCAGAGACTAATGAGATTTCTGGTTTTGTTAATGTAGGAAAAGTAAAAATAAAAGTTTCAAGTTACGTTGCAGGTACGTTCAAAGTAGTTGTTAGCCCAATAGATGATGAATCTATAGAGCTTAATGTTAATACAGAAAGACATATAGAAGCAGGAACCGATATGAATCTTTTTGTTAAGCCAGATAAAATAAAAATATTTGATGAAAAAGGAAATAGAATATAAATTCTTATGTTTTAAAGAATTTGTCTTTACCTTCTTTCATTCTTATTAACGCGTTCATAGGTATTGTATGATAACCTGTCTTTGCAATAATTTCATATACTGTTTCATATGTAGCTCTTTCTAATAACCAAAATGATAATGATATATCTAGTTGGTCCATATTCTCCCTTATTGGCTCTGAAATTGTCTTTATATATTCGTTTAAAATCTGTGTTGACGAATTATATTCCCACTCAAGAATATCATTATTTAACAAGTCCAAAGAATCTTTTACGCTAGAGCCATATATTAATTGCAATGCCATTATTGCAGTATAATCTATACTTCTTATGAGTGCAGCCAAATCCCTTTCTGGCATTTCTTTTTCCAGTTTATTTCCTGGAAACTTGTAAGGCTCTCCTTCAAAATCTGTAAAATAAATGTTCTTATCTGAAACTAAAATTTGATATAAATGCAGATCTCCGTGAATTCTCATCAAATTTTTTCCTATTAAATTTTTTAAATTTGGCCTTATAATATTTAACATCTCATCTATAGAATCTAAAGCCTCTATAGCCATATTTCTGTCTTCCTGATATTGTAAATTATCTAGGTTATTCTTTATCCATTTTTCTCTGTATTGAATTCTATTCATCCAACTTTCCAGCACTTTTTCACTTACAACTTCGGTATAACAAAAATCTTCTCTGCATTCCTTCAATATATTATGTAAATTAGCCAAGCTGATGCCAATATTATTTCCAATAGATTCATAATTTCCCAACTTTTTGATAAATCTAACAGCTGAATTTATATAATATGTTGCTGCCGGTTCTCCTTCTATGATTTCTGTAATTAATCCATAATAATAATCTTTATATCTTATTGAACAATAATACCTAGGTATATTTCTATATCCTGCGTTAGTTAAGTATTTTATAACTTTATCTTCTATGTTGTCAATCTCTAATCTTTTCATTACCTTTAATAAATATTTATTATTGTATTCATTAAAAATTTCATATATTACAGATCTGTTCCCATAAGTAATTGGTTTAATATTAACTATTTTCCCTATATCAGTTTTACAATCAGAATTAAACGATTTTACCTTATTGTAAATTAAATTGTTGATAAACTCTATATTTTCTTCAGCTAAGATCAGACTATCTCTTTTATATAATAATGGAGCAAATAATATTTCATTGCATCCTTCTTCTTTGATATAAATTAAGTCTCCATTGCTAATACAATCGCTATCAAAAGAACTACAATTAAGTCTCCATTGCTGGTTGTCTATATATTTAATTAATTCTGAAAAGCATTTCACAAATGACTACACCACATCTATTAATAAAAAATAGTTTTTATAAAGTTTATTTAAATGTCTTTGTTGTTTCGTTCAACAGGATTAACATTTTATTCCCATAATTTTGCGTAGATGCTAATAAAATTAAATAGTTTTTATAAATTGCTATAATTGAGTTACCAGCTTGAACATAACTGATGTTACCCATACTATTAATTGAATAACCATATAGACTTGCTATATATTGAATATCTTGGTTTAATAAAGGTTCTCCACTAACATTTGCTTCTACTACTTCTATTGCTAGCATATTGCTTGAATTAGATTTTTGATAATATTCTGTAACACTTTCTAATATCGTATAATTATAGAAACTATTACTATAAATATTAGGATAATTAGATGCTGGATTCTCAACTGTTGTACCATTTACAAAGCTAATCTTTATAGTATTATTGTTATGATTGATAGAAATATAGCCTGAGACATTACTTATAATGAGCCATGTGCCGCCAAATATATTGTTTATTTTATCTGTAGAAACATATCCAGGATATAGTGAAGGACTTAAAGAAGTTGTTTTTTGTTTATTCATAACTCCGTAATAATAAACGCCTAACGATGCAACTACAGCTATTATTACAATCGCAACAATCACTGATATCTTCATTTCCAAATTTTACACCAAAAATATGTAGTCATGCTGAGATTATAAACTAATATAAACAATAAATGATAAAATTTTTGCAAAACATTGGAATCTTACCTTTTATATGAATTTAAAATATATTTAATATTTATTTTTTAATTAAATATCTTTATTTTTAGAACTTAAATAGATATAAGTTTTAAGAAACTCTGCATGGCTCCATAACAATGGCGTAACAGACAAGGGAGAGCCATCGAAGGGATTAATTTGCTCTGGTATTAAACCAGTAGGAGTAGAAATACCTTCAACCCATTTAATTAATTTGGCAGCCTCTTCTAAGTTATTGGATTTAATATAGTGTTGTGCTAACCACATTGTTGTTATAATCCATGGATTACCCGGTATATCGTTATAATCTTCTTGTACTCTTTGATAATAATCATTTTCATATCTAGCTAATCCTCCTGTAGTTTTTACCCAGAGTTTTTCTTTTATTTTTTCAATACTAGACATCAAAGTTTCATCGTTTGCATCCAATACATCAAATAAGGATAAACCCAATATGCTAGATTCTATAGACTTATCATAATCAATAACTTTACCATTATCGATTACGATGCTTTTATAGTATGTTTTTCTTTCCTTATCAAACATGTATTCCTTTAATGATTTAGTCATATCCTTTGCAATCCTCCCCCATTTTTCTTCATTATTCCAATCTCCTAAAAACCTAGCAAGCGATGATGCTGATCTAAGACCTGCTATTACAGATGAAACTGTATAAGTATGAACTCCTAGTTTCTCTTCCCATAAATCATATGACATCAAAGGCAATTTTAATTTTTCATCTGTAAAATTTACTAAAAAATCTGCAGCTTTTTCAATAGTATCATAGTAGTCTCTAAGAGAGCTATAATCTTTAGTTATTATAAAATGATTATAATAAGAAAATAGCGATGTAGCAGTTTCATCCTCTTGTATATTAAGAGATTGCTTTGTTTTTACGGTCCAAGGATGCCAAGTGCTACCATAAGTACCATCAGAATTATATTTTTGATATAAATATCCTTCATCGTTGAATAATCTATTAAATAGAAAATCATAATACTTATTAGTAAAAGAATAATAGCCTGCAATATCTAGAGATAGCGCCGTTAGAGATGCATCTCTAGGCCAAACATATGCATATGTGTCTAAGTTAAACTTTAATATACTTGTATCTAAAGACGCTGGTATTTCTCCATTTTTACCTATATGCCCTATTATTATAGCTACGCTTTGTTTCGCTAACTTATTACCAAAAGGATCTATTATATCTTTCCAATATCTTGTATCTCTTTCCATTTGCACACTACCTTTACTTTTTATTATATTGAGTTTTTTAACTATATCATTATAACTATTACCTGCTATGATATAAACGAAGAACTCCATAGATGCTATTGAAAATGCAGAATCCACTGAACCCTGAGAGATTGGATTCTTTGATAATATTCCATCGTTACAATCATTTATAACTGTCCCTTGATCTCTTCTCCCTGTTGTATATTCATATAACTGCTGTGAAGACGATATGATAAACCAAGTATTTTGTTTATAATGAATTAGAGAGTCTGTTATTGGATCATATAGAGCTGTATCACCTACTTCATTACCATTTAATCTGAAGTCATTATAAAATATTATTCTATATAATCCTTTACCATTTATTTTAACCTTTCTTATTATGGCTGGATGAGACATTGATATAACATCTTTGAATTCTATTGATGTATCTTCTTTATTGGCTTTCATGGTTATGCTTAGCCCATTCATGCTTATAGTTTTATCCCATGATTCCAGCCATTCAAAATATCCATCCTTCCAGACTCCTACTTTAAACATTCCATTCAAAGATTGGTTATATTGTTGACCTAAATAAGGATAATATATTGATTTTATGTAAAAATTAGAGTCGTATAAAGCCGCCATTTCTCCATTACTAAGAAAACCTGTTCTCATCTTATCTAACCCCAAAGAAAAAGAAATCTCCTGAAAATTTAAAGATTATACCCTTTTATGAGTCTGACCTCCTCCCCGCCCTGAAGGATGAGGGTTCCCCAGGGCGGCTCACAGGTTTGTGGTTTACCACCTTCATTTTCATCACCTCATAGCTAGTGGGAATTATCCACCCCGCTCCGTTCATCCAGCGGTAGACCAATGGCTGAGCCTTCAGCCCATTACCCCTATCCCTCACTGGGAGTTGCCCTCTGCTCCCAGATCCTAGGGACTCAGGAATATGTGGCAAGGGTGTGGGGACACTACACACATGGTATGCCCATTATGGGCTTCCCCACACACCTTATTGTTTTCACAATGCTTTGATGAATTTCAAAGTTTAAAAGCTCTATTTAAAAGCTTTACCTTGCCCCTAGAAGGGGCGAGGCTTGTCGTTCATTTTGTCACTATGTTGTTAAATACCATATAAGATATTGGCGACTTTAATTTCTTACTATAATTTTTGCAGCTTTTTCATTGAATCTAACATTATTTTTAATATCTTATTAAATCCGATTACAATTTATAGTTCAATTAATAATTCATAACGCCTTCTTTCATGGTCTATCAAGTTAAATAAAACTGTTTTATCGAAAATAAAAGAGGGGCCTGAAATTCAATTTATCATAACTCATTTTACAAATATATAAATTTATTTACAAAGATCTTCACAATTGTATGCTGGGAAAGATTTTATATTCCCTTCGGTATAAGCATAAACATTATGTGGGTGTATGCTTTCTAAGCTTATTGCTTCAGCTCTTATTACTGTACTTTCAGGTAAAGATATAGATAAACATCTTAGACCTCTTATAGCATCTCTTACCACATCTTCTACAAATTTGGGGTTTTTATGGGCGCTAATAACTAAATTAGCTTCCTGCATTCTTTTTAGCAAGGTAAATGATGGAGCCGAAAAAGCATTAGATAAACACCTAGCAATATCTTCTATCCTAACTATATGGTTTTCTTCTGTTTCTATAGTTCCATATAACAAAACTTTTTGGCTATGACTTGGAGATAAATTATCAGAACTTATTATATTAGATATTGTCTTCTGCGCACTAGGACAAACTGTCATACCATAAACTCCAACTGTTATTGACCACCTTTTTCTTTCTGAATTTCCATCAATGCTAACTAGAACTTCTACAGGTTCTAATTCTTTTAATCCATTAAATTGTATTTCAACACCATATTTAGTTTTTGCTTCAACTCTGGCACTCTTTGCATATGTATGTAGCTTTAATAATGATTTATGAACTTTTTCAAGATAATATTCAATACTATTTGCTTCCATTGGAAATTCTATATCTTCAGGTAATGCTTCAACATTTCTTGATAAGTGAGCCCCTTTCTTATTTTCAGGAATTTCTACATATGCATTAATTTCTAAATCTAAAGGTACAACGCCTAAAGGCGAGTCTATTAAAACTCTTCTCCATAATCCTTTAAAACCAACCCTATTTATTGGTATTGTATAATCGGGCTTAGTATCCTGAATTTCCAACATACTCACCCTAAATCTAGCTCTCCATATACTATAGGATATTCCAAACTAAACTTCTCTAGTATGTAGGGGCTAACCTCACCAAAATAACCAATTATCTTATTATTTACAATTAAATCAGCTGATCTTCCTTTAATTAAAAATTTATTTGAAGAACTTAATACCTTAAATTCTATGTTTAACATTTTAAGCAAAGAATATACAACGGATTGAATATCTTCGTAAGAAAGGCTCTCATCCATTATAGCGATAGAAATTCTTTCCTTATCGACAGGTTTTCCTAATACTTTTTCAACAATTTTCCCTATTTCAAAGAGTTTTACTGGTTTGCTTGCCATAATATTATTTTTCATGGCCATTATCATAGAAACAAAAAGATTTGGCCTTAACGAATCGAAATCGTTAGTTATAGGATTTAAAACTTCTATATAATTTTGTTCGTCTAAATCTTTTAAGATTCTAGAACTGACCAAAGTTAATGATTGTATTTCCGTAAAACCTAATCCAATCATTATATCCCTTATTTTTCTTTTAAGTATAGTAATGTTTGTTAAAGAACCTCTTAGCATAACTTTGGGCTTATTTGGCGCTATATTATTATATCCTATTGACATAACTATATCCTCTACTAAATCTATATTGCTTATAATGTCAGCCCTAAATGGAGGAATCACTACTCTTATTTCATTATCGTTAAGTAAAACATTATGTCTCATTCTCATCAAATGAAAAGCTATTTCATCATTACTTAATTTTTCTCCCAGAATCTCATTAACATAACTAGAATCAATGACTTCCTCGCTTTTTTCCATAAGTGGAGTGTATTTTCTACTATTATTTTCAATAATTTCTACTTTGCCTATTTTAGTATTTTTCCTTTCTGCTAAATTAGAAACAATTATATCTAATGTTTTGTTTACATAATAACTATCTGTACCTGTAACATCAATCAATAAGTCTCTTGTATTTTCATCTAACCTAGTTATGTTCGAATTGATAACTGGAGGGAGAGATATTATTTCATCACCGGATATAAATGCAGGATGCGAATCGTTAATAAGACTAATATTTCCATATTTTATTCCCTGATCAGTATTTTTAAGTATTTCCCTTATGGAAACATACTTATTAGATCCTAGAGGCATCATCTTATCATCAATGCTTACATTCTTATATTTTAGCTCATTCGATGGAACCTTATTTAAATCGTGAATCCCTATAGCTACTTTTCTTCTTTTTCTTCCTATTCCTTCATGTAGTTTTTCTTGGAACTGTATAAGTTCTACTAAAAAATCATTATCTAAATTAACATTATAAATCACTGCTGCTGAAATTATTGGCCTAATGTAAGGAATCTCGTTTATCAACTTAAATTTAGAATTTTCATAATCATATTCTTTGAATCCTAATTCATTATTTGTTATACCTCTTATTGCTCTAGCTATTCCTTCTCCTATATACATATCAGGTCTATCGGGATTAATTTCAACTTCTAGTTGATTTTCATTATTTATAGATGCTTCGCACTTTAAAGAGAACAATGCATCTTCTAGTGTATTAATTCCTAAACCTGTTAAGTTTAATATTCTTTCAGGTTTAAATTTCAAAACTGGCATTTGCTTCACCTCAATTTAAAAGATCTCAAAAAATCGTAGTTAGTTTCATATAATTGTCTTATATCATTAAGGCCAAGCCTTGCCATAATTAGTCTTTCTACACCCATACCCCAGGCTCCTACTCTATAATCAATGCCTGCCATTTCTAAGACTTCTGGCCTAAACAAACCTGCCCCAAATAATTCTATCCATTTATTATTAATCTTAGCATATCCCTCAACGCTTGGTTCTGTGAACGGGAAATATCCAGGTTTAAACTTGATTTCAATACCTAGTCTTTCTCCAAATTCTTTTAAAATACCTAGGAGGTCCTTAAAAGTATAGTTATGATCTCCCATTATGCCATCTAGCTGGTGAAATTCGGGTAAATGAGATGCATCAATAACATCGCTTCTATAAACTTTACCTATAGTAAAGTATCTTATTGGAGGATTAAATTTGTTTAATAATAGTCTTGCTGATACTGATGTTGTTTGGCTTCTCAAAACATATCTTGATGATATTTCTTGATTAAATTTATACCTCCATCCTCTTTCATGTACTCTTGAGACTCTGTCAATCAAATCTTTCATTTCATTTATATCATAGTTTCTTGGATCCTTAATCCAAAGTGTATCATGAATTTCTCTTGCTGGATGATCTTGTGGTTGAAACAACATATCAAAATTAAAAAGCTCTATCTCTACTAAAGGTCCATCCGTTTCTTTAAATCCAAGTTCCTTCATTATGTCCTTAAGTTCCTCAATAAATTCTATAAAATAATGTTTTCTTGCAGGATAAACAGTTGGGGGTTCCGAGGCTATATCATACTCTCTTAATTTCAAATTTTTCCATAATCTTTTTGCCAATATCTCATGAGTTAATCTAGATGCCAATATCTCAACTTTACTAATTGCATTTTCTTCGACAATAACTGTTGTTTCAGTTACATAATCGTATTTTATTAAACCTCTAGATAGCATATCCTTTTCTGTATTTGAATCAAAATTCAAATTTACGAGCATGTTTTTAATTTTATTTAGCAAGTTTTTTGCATCATTATAATTCATGATTAAAAGTACTTTACCTTCTTTTATATCTATAATTTTTAATTTTTTAGCTTGCCCAATAGCTATATTAGCATCTTCACCTAATAATTCTTTAACCTCTTTTATATTAATTATTTCCTTACCATTTAATATATCAATTAATTTTTCTTCTGGTAACCCTTCTTCAAGCACCTTTCTACCTTTATCAGTGAGTTTTATAACCCTAATTCTTTTTTCATTAATTTTTATTAAATTTTTTGATTCCAATAGCTTTAGAAGACTAGCCAGTTTACTTTTTTCAATTCCAATTAATTTTTCTCCTTCTTCCAAATTGAATTTTTTTATTCCTTTGTCATTTAATGCTTTTAAAATATAATATTCGCTCTCGCTTACAGCTATTTTTTCTTCTCCCAACTTTTTAACCCCTTAATACAAATATTACCTAAAATCGTCCTATTAAATTGTTTTTCTTACATAAAAGGTATTTCAAATTTAATCGTTTAAATTTTCTCTTATAACCCTATATGCATTTTTCCACAAAACTTTTTCCGCATTCTCGTTTAACACTTCTTTTATTTTATTTATCTCAGATATTTTTTCAAATCCCTTAATGGTTTCTTCTATACCTAGAAAATCAGTGCCTATACCTATATAATCCCAGCCATAAGAATCTCCTAACTCTTTAATTACATTTAAGTAACCATCTAATGTTGGTTCAGGTAATACTTTATGCCATGCCATTATACCTATAACGCCTTTGTTTTTTATTACTGCTTCTATTTCTTCATCATCCACATTTCTTGGATGATCCTTTAGTTTTTTATATGCTGTATGAGATATTATAACAGGTTTCTTTGAAATCTGAGAAACATCTAATACAGTCTGTTTAGAAGCGTGAGCTAAATCAATAATTATACCAAGATCATTAGCAAGCTTAACTAATTCTTCTCCTTGACCAGTTAATCCATAATCTTTTTTGGACATACAAGAAGATGCAAACTTTGTATCATAATTCCATGTTAAACCTATAGCCTTAAAATTAAGTTCTTTCAATAAATAAATATCTGAAGGATCAGTTAAAACATCAGTTCCTTCTAAACTTATGAGAAACTTAATTCCTTGTTTGTCAAGGTCTTCTTTTTTTCTAACTAAACTAACTATTTTTTCATTATCCAGCTTATAATAAATCTTAACTTGATTTATAAGAGATTGAAAATACATATTTGAATATCCTGACAAAGTTTCTTGAGCAGGAAAAACAACAGAAAATATTGTTACATCGCCTATTGCTTTTAATTGATTTAAATCTGATTGATAATTCCCATTAACAAGATCTTTGCCCATAGATGCTGAATATCCGAAATCCTCATGCATATCTATTAGTCTCATAATTATCCCATTAATAATATATGGCTAAAATTTATAAACATTTAAATCGATTATTATAGACATGACTTAAAAACAACGTGACATGCCTCATCATTTATGAAGGGTTTATATGTTACATACATTTAAATTATCTGCATATAATATAGACTTGCTCTTAGGAAGCAAGCTAAACCTAATTTTGATTGGCTTAATTATTAATCCTTTATTTTTGTAACTTCTTACATATACTATGTTATCATACATAAAATATAATGGAAACTTGGACAAATCTTTATATAACCCATTAATCAAATATATGCCTGTGATATTATTAGAACTTCTTCTATTAATTAAATTGAGCTGAAGATAACTGAAAATCTCTTTATCTGAAATCAAACCATATGCAGAGTCAAGAGTTAGATCTATTATTATGGAGGGTTTTATTTTTTCTTCTTGCTCATTTATTTCATCAAAATAATCCACCATTGATAATTTAGTTATATTAACGGGTATTATAAATATATTGCTTAATATAATTTCAATCATATTTTTTTCAAATTGTAAACTGGAAAAGCATTTTTCTATATTTTGCTTAAAATCGTCAACTAAATGACTTTGAATTCTTATTATAGTTTTTCCTGATCCGGTTCTTAAATAAGGAGTTCCTACTATAGCACCTAACATGCCAACAATTGTTAAAGCATCTTTACATATACTTGGATTAACTAGGATTAAATTTTGAGATCCTTTATAAAATTCATATTTAAGTTTACCCAAATTAACAATTATTAATTCTTTTGATGTTCTTTGGCCATAATTTATAATTCGTGGCATTGAAATCAATTCTATTGGCTTAATCCTAAATGGGATATCCATTAAAGACAAATCGCTACCTCTAAATTTTTTAATTTCCGCTAATCTTACTATCCTACCTTTTATATTAAATGCTTTGAGATAAATAATTGCATCAACGATAAACTCCTCTACACCAAAACCAAAATTTTGGGTTCCGTATGGGACTTCTTCAGTTATTACAAGTTTTCTTTTACTTAATTTTGACAATCTGTAAAATAGATTATGTATCAACTCTCTGACTTCAATTTTATTACTAAATGCTTGAAATATTGGGGAAATACTATCTATAACTACTATACTCGCATTATATTTTTCAGCATATGATATGATTTGATCCAATAAATCATTAATATATTCTTTCTTAGTTAATGTTATGACTTCTAAATAATAAAACTTTCTTTCATTTTCAAACTTTTCAAAATCTATACCTAAATTTTTCAAATTTTTTAAGAATTCGCTTTTACTTTCAGTAAGGCTAACATATAAAGCAATGCCATTATTGTTAGCGATTTCTTCATAAATAAATTTTGAAGCCATTATTGTTTTTCCAGTTCCTGGATTACCTGCTATTAGTATTAAACCCCCTCTTTCTACCTGATTAAATATGTCTTTGAAGCCATTATTATATGTTAAAATTTGATTGATTTTTTGCATCAACTTTCCCATTATATTTATCATATATATTAAGGTTTATATTTTTTAATATTACGTTTTATTTAGAATTTATTTTTAGGTTTAAACCCAAATTTTTTATGATATCCATGAACTCGTTGTTTCTTAAACCAAACTTACCATTATTGCTCATATATTTCATTAGAAGTCCTTCAAATCCTCCTTTACCTATGTCTTTCATATAACTTAATAAATAAGCAATTTCGTCATTTGTATAATTATGATATTCATTTTCATGAATTAAGTAATTTATTGGAATTCTTTTTCTTATTTGAGGATCTTCATCCGGTATTCCTATTACTAGCCCAAAAAGCGGATAAGTTCTTTCTGGCAAATTAAACAATTCTATTATTTTCTTTGACGCATCTTGAACACCGCCTATAAAGCATATTCCGTAACCCATGGATTCTGCCGCAACTGCCATTCTATCTGCGGCTAAAGCGGCATCTATAGTAGAAAATATTAAAGGAACAAAATCATCCTTTGCTCTATCGATTTTAATGTACTCCATAATTTTTGAGTTTCTATATAAATCTGCTAGAAATATAAAAAACTCCTGAGCATCTTCAACATGTTTCTGTTTTATAAGACTTGCTATTTCTTTTCTCTTATTTTTGTCAGTCACTCTAATCGCTGACCATAAATGTAATGATGCATCTGTAGGTGCTCTTCTAGCGGATTCCATAATTAATCTTAAATCTTCCTCTGGTATATTTACTCCAGATTTAAACTTTCTTATTGATCTATGATTTAATATTGTCTTAACAGTTTCGTTGCTCATATCTACTTACCAAAAATTCTTCTAATTTATCAGTTTAAGTTTTTATATTAATATTTCATATTATAATTTTTTATTTTACAAATACTAAATTCTATTATATACTAAAAGAAAAAATTTATATAGAATTTAAAATATACAACTATACCATACATAACAATAAAACATAACATATTATATTAAGAATTATTTAAAAAATTCCCAATAGTCTTTTATATCATGACATTCCTTACATGAATTATTAACTGGATTCCACACACTTCCTGTTTTATAAAAATTAATTAATTGTTTTAAAGCCATATATATTGTTATCTGACTCGTTTCTTTGCTTGGTCCGGAAATGTGAGGCGTTAAAAGTAATTGAGGCTTAAATTTATCATTTAAAAGAGGAGAGTTGTGAGGCAACGGTTCGTTTTCAAACACATCCAAACCTAACATTATATCTTTTCTATTGTTTAATAAATAAATTATATCTTCAATTTTTAATAATTTACCTCTTCCTAAGCTGATAAGAATAGAACCCTCCTTCATTTTCATTAGCAAATCTCTATTTATCAATCCTTGAGTTTCTTCGCTGTAAGGCAAAGTTAAATAAATTATATCCGCTTCACTAAATATTCTATTAAGACTAGACGGCTCGGCTTTTAATAAAATTTCTAGCTCTGGTTTTCTTTTTCTCGAATAATAAAGGATCTTCCCTATTTTAAAGTTTCTTAAATAATATGATATTAATACGCCTATTCTACCCATTCCAATAATAGCTATGATTTTATCCTTAAGCAAGTTACCCGTTAAAAAATATGGGAAATCATTCCATTCTTTATTCCATATGTACCTATCTCCTTGAATTATCCTTTTAGTTAAAGATATAGTCATTCCAATTGCATGCTCAGCAACTGAATGGGCTATAGCTTCTGGTTGATTAGCTACACATATCCCTTTACTTTCCGCATATTTTACATCTATATGATCATAACCACTGCTTGTAGCGATAATAACTTTTAGGTTGTTTGCTTTATCTATTAACTCTTTATCAAATTTAATAAATGTCAAAAGAACTGAAGTTGCATTATCTATATTTTTTTCTATCCATTCTCTATTTGCTATTCTATCTGGAGGCATAATAAGGTCTATATTGTTTAATTTCAGCATAGAAATCATGTTTTCATTTAATTTAAGGGTTGATAACACGACATCATTCATATTTACCACAATAAAATTAAATAATTTATATCTAATTAAGTTTTTCTATAGATTTTCTTTAAATAAACCCCTTTCAGAAACTATTTCCATTATTTTGTTTATATCCAATAATTTTGGTCCATTAGGATTAACGTATACTTCTACATTATCATTTTCATCGACAGATATTGATCTTTCACCGTCAATTTCTATAAAGTATGATTTTTCCATTTTCACTTTGTTTCCAACATCAATTATCTTATAGTCATTTATATAAATATCTTTTATGACCCCTGGAGATTCTACTGATTTTAATTTATAGTTTTTACCCTTAAAATTAATATAAACAAATTTCTTAGAATTGCAATCCATTTGCTTTATTAACTTTCCAATTGATGCAACCCCAATAGATGTTGGTTTTCCAAATATAACAACGGAATCAATTATCATAGATAAATCAATTATTCCTGTTCCCTTAAATTTATAGTTAGTTGTAGAGACTTCAACTAATCCTATATTTGTAAGATCATTGTTTATATAAACATCAATTTTATTTAAATTACATAAACCTTCATTTAATTTATAGTTTACAAAATAGCCTGAAGCCAGTCCAGCAACTGTCCCCTCGACCAAATATGGAATTGTATTATTAGTTCCCGTGGATACTGGTAAATATGGTATATCTGCAAATTGTTCAGCAGCAGCTCGTAAGGTTCCATCTCCTCCAAGCAAAATTATCAATGATACGTTATCTTTTTTAAAATGTTCAACTGCCCTCTTTGTATCATTTAAATCTCCTTCAGGATCGATATCTATCATAGAAATATCTACTCTATTTCCTTTGATGTCATTTACTAAATTACTAGCTATACCCAAATAGTCTGGCATAATTTCTATTTGCGTTATACCTGACCCTATTAAGCCCATAACAATGCTTTTTAGTATTCTAAGTTTTTGTATATTATCCATAAATTGGGCATTAGATGTTAACCTTCTTGCATCTGTACCTGAATTTGGATTTACTATTATGCCAACTTCTTTTAACATTATAATATTTACTCAATTTCTGCTAATGGATCTCCTGGTTTAACTTTTGCCCCTTTATTTGCAATTATCTTAGATAGCTTACCGTTAAAGTTTGACTTTACTTTAACCCTTACTTTAGAGACCATGATTAAAAATAGTAATAGCAAAGAAGGTATGATAGTAAACATAATGAACAACAAATTTAGCATGAAAATAGGCGAAAGAAACTAAAGTGATATTGGATTTCCAACACCTCTTGAAGCTTTTATATCAAGTCTTGCAGCATGCGAGACAATAACATTTAAAGCTATATCAAAAAATATGCTCGATGTAATACCTGAAATTTCATGTGAAATAGAAGGAAGCTTCGAATGGGGAACAGGACTTAAATATATTAACATAATGATGAAGGTCAAAGGATTAAAAATTGAGGACGCAAACATTATTTTCGAAATGGCAAAAAATACATGCCCTGTGTATGTAACAGTAAAGAAATCAGGAGTAGAAATAAAAGAAAGCT
>NZ_JBMFIW010000016.1:0-39121 GCF_049974385.1 Caldisphaera sp.
AGAGTCTCTTAGTATGATAAATGTTGTATTTAAGATATATAAGCTTCACTGTTTATTGGACTGTTGCCAACGGCTTTTAGATAAATAAAAATAGTCCTATTTTTTACAATTCTTTGGTGAGTAAAATGCCCTGGTCAATATTAGAGCTATTAAGAAACAACCCAGAAAAACTCAAAGAAAGCATTAAAAAAAGACAAATGGATGTAAATATAATTGACGAAGTAATTAGTTTGGATAATAAATGGAGAAAAGTTCTAACAGAAATAAATGAACTAAGGCACAGACACAACATAGTAAGTAACGCCATAGCTAAAGCTAAAGATGAAGAAAAAAAGAAATTGCTTGAAGAAGCTAAAGAATTAAGGGCTAAGCTTGAAAATGCTGAAAAAGAGCTCAAAGAGATAGAGAATAAAAGAGACTATGCCCTAAGAAAATTACCCAACATTGTTCTAGATGATGTACCAGTAGGAGGTGAAGAAGCCACAGTACCTATAAGATTTTGGGGAAAGGCAAAGGTATACAAAGAATATATAGAACAATTTAAAGAACAAACAGAAAAATATGGACTAAAAGCTGATTATGAAATAATTGATTATAAACCAGTAGGTCATGCAGATATGCTTGAAAACGTTTTAAAACTAGGAGACACATTAAAGGCGGCTGAAGTCTCAGGGTCAAGATTTTATTATTTGTTTGAAGATATAGTCTGGCTTGATTTCGCTCTTTTATTTTATGCTATTGATAAACTAACATCTAAAGGATACAGTTTAATTTTGCCACCTTATATGCTAAGGTATGATATAATAAATTCAGTTATAGACCTAGCTACTTTTCAGGATGCTATATATAAAATAGAAAACGAAGATCTATATATGATAGCGACGGCAGAACACCCTATTGCTGCCCTATATTATAACGAAGAGTTATATGACGATGAATTACCTAAGAAATATGTTGGATTTAGCCCTGCATTTAGAAAAGAAGCAGGAGCCGGGAATAGAGATTTAAAAGGTATTTTTAGGGTTCATCAATTCCATAAAGTTGAGCAGTTTATATATTCCTTACCAGAAGATAGCAAAAAGTATCATGAAGAGCTTATTTCAAATTCAGAAGAAATTTTTCAAGGATTAGGATTGCCATACAGAGTAGTAAACATTGCTTCTGGAGATTTGGGAGCATGCGCAGTTAAGAAATATGATTTAGAGGTATGGATGCCGGGTCAAGGCAAGTATAGAGAGATGGTTAGCGGAAGCAATTGTACAGATTGGCAAGCCTATAGACTCAACATAAGGCTAGTAAGAAGAAAAGGTATGATTAGGGACTATGTACATACATTAAATAGCACTGGTATTGCATCGACTAGGGCAATAACAGCTATATTAGAAAATTACCAACAATCGGATGGAACAGTTATAATACCTAAGCCTCTTAAAAAATATCTAGAAATGTTTGAAAAAGCACCCAAAGATTTTATAACGCCTAAAAGCAAAAGACCATAAATTTTATAGACTATAGACAAAAGTCTATCTTTACTAGGACTATCCCTTATAAGGTTCCGTCACCAATATATTAAATAGGTGAAAATAGTGAGTCAAGAAATATATTCTAGAGAATTTAAGGAGAAAAAGATAGAGTTCAAAGTTACAAAAAAGGATGAAAAGGAACTTGAATATTATATTATTTCAACATTTGCTGTAGGCTCTTAAAGATTTTTGTTACAAATACATCATTTAGACACTATTAACCTTTCACTATTAAAGGCTTTTATAGAAATATAAACACCAATTAATGTAAATGCTATCATAACAATAAAGTTAATAATCATATAAAGATATTGACCTAATACATAATTTGATATAGCTAATGCTGCATGAGTAAATGGTATAATCAACAGTATAGCTTCTATAAAACGTGGAAGTCTTTGAATATCTACAAATAACGTGCTAAAATAAATAGCAAGAGCTATCATCATAACAAGATAAGACATGGCTTGTGCAGATCTAAGAGATGAACTCCTTAAAACTATTGGTGTTATTATTGCTGCTGTCATTATAACTAGCATAGCGCTTACAGAAAATGTTACAAGAATTAGGACTGCAGTTAGCCTTAAACCTCCTTGTGCTATCATCGATAAATAAATTATAACGCCTAAACTATCAGCTATAGCTGTTATTAAACCAATAACTATTGATGCAAACATCTTCCCTACAATTATTGTTGTCTTAGGAGCAGGTGTTGATATTAATGTTTCTAAAGTTTTTCTTTCTTTCTCACCGAGTATGCTGTCTCCCATAAAAACGATTGCCGGATTTGCAACAAAAAATAACGAAAATTCTAACAATCTTGCAGAAAAGCTTAGCTCAACTTGAGAAGTTGTTGCAGGTTTTCCAGATGGAAGATAGTAGCCAGTAAATATATTAATTGGATTTAAAAAGTTAGTTGTATTTACTTTTATGCCCGAAATATTAGATAGCTTTTGAACTCTATTTACAACTATATTATTTTCTACTTGCCCTAATACGGATTCTATTAATGATTCTACCTCATTACTTTGTATGCTTCCAACTAGGCTTTTTAAATAAACTATTCCAACGCCATTTATATTAGAAATATTGCCATAAAAACCTTTAGGAATTATGAGCAATATATTGTAAACATTTGTTGGAGACGTATTAGATATAGTAACGTTTACCTTTAATCCATTGCCTTTCGCGTAGCTAATGAGCTGAGAAGATATGAATCTAGCTATATCTGTTGAATTTTTATCTAGAACTTCTATGTAAACTGTTGTTGTTTGTGCATAAGTCAAGCCGCTTGCAAGCAAAGCAATTGCAGGTAATCCTATAAATGGTATTAATATCATAGCAGCTAAAGTTCTTTTATCTCTGCTCAAATCCAATAATTCTTTCCATATGATAGCTTTAGACTTCATATTTTTCACCAACAGCTTTGATAAAAGCTTCTTCTAGGTTGACTGAGTTAAAATCTTCTATCGCTGATTTAACTGAACCAGAATAAAGTATTGTACCATATGCAATGAATGTTATCCTATCAGCAAGCATTTCTGCTTCAGACATGTTGTGCGTCGCTATAACAAATGTGGTTCCACTAGAAGACATTGTTTTAATTAGCTTTCTTATTTTATAGGCAGAAAAAACATCTAAACCATTTGTTGGCTCATCTAGCAACACAAGCTTTGGATTATGCATTATTGCTCTGGCTATAAGCAGTCTCTTCTTCATTCCATTACTATACTCTCCCGCTTTTCTTGAGAGATCTTCATGAGTTAGCTCAGATATTTCAGCTCCTCTCTTTATGAATTTTTCAGCTATTTTTTCATCGCCATTGCTATAAATTAATGCAAAAACTCTTAAATTTTCAAAACCTGTAAGCCTTTCATATGGAGAAGAGTCCTCTGGTACATATCCTAAATATTTACTTATTTCATGTTGATTTTTATTAGGATCAAAACCCAAAACTGATAATTTTCCAGAATCATACTTAAGCAATCCAGCCAATATCCTAAAAAGAGTTGTCTTTCCTGCACCATTATGACCTGCTATTACATGTATTTCTCCATACCTAATTTTTAAGTCAACACCTTTTAGTATTTCTTTTTTACCTATTTTCTTATATATTTTTTCAGCTATTATTGAATAATGCGTATTATTGTCTACAGGAACCTCAACCCCTGGAAGCATTATGTTATTCACTAATATACTCTGAGAAACCTGAAAATTAATAGCATTAATGAAACTAGGTGTATAAATATTGGAAGAGGAGGGGGCAACATTAAATGAGTTCCTAGCCAAATATGGTGATAGAGGTTATTATGTATTGAAATCCCTCCTCGATGCATCAAAAACATATAAAAAAGCTAAACTTGGTGATTTTGATTTAAGAGATTTAAAGGACTTTCTTATAAAATATGGTTTAGATTATAACCCAGTTCCTTTATTAGCCAAACTAGAAAAGGAATATCAAATAATAAGGACAACTTATAAATCAGGTTCTCAGCATTGGTGGAATATAATTAATAAAAAGGCATTAGAAGATGCTGTATATGGATACGAAGGGAATTCAGGTAATACCCAAGATCCTAAGCTAAAGTTACTTAAAATACAATTTTATAGTCTTGATCCAGAACATATCTATAATATACTAGAAAAAATATCAAAGAGGAAAAAACTATCATCAGAGGAAAAAGATTTACTTAAAAAGATAGCCTTTAACGATCTACCCATGATAGTTGAATTTTTGACAAAAGCTAAACCTGAATATGAAAATGAGCTTTTAAATGAAATTGATATGGCAGAAAAAATAATTGATATGGCAGAAAGCTTGATAACAAGCCTCAACAAAAAATCAAATAGCATAAAAGAATTTGAATTTGAAGAAACAATAAGCAAAAACAGATTAACTTAGATATTTTATTACCTTATCAACTTCTATAGATTTAGGTAATATTCTTTTATGTTCGCTATCTCTATTCATTTTAAATACTTTTTCATAGACATCAATACTAACACCTGTTAATTCTGATGCCTCTTTTATAGAATAACCTTTATCAATAACTGAATATATTATTAAATCTATCTGGTCATAAGAAATTCCCAGTTCTTTTTCGGCCATTTGCCCACTCCATAGTCTAGGGCTGCTTGGTTTTAATGCCACATTATCTGGTACCCCTAATTTTTGCGCTAACCTTCTAACTTGAGATTTAAGCAAAGAACCTATCGGTAATATATCAACCCCTCCATCACCATATTTTGTGAAATACCCAATAAAGCTTTCACTTCTATCTCCAGTTCCTAAAACTAGTCTTGACATCTTATTAGCATAATAATACAGGATTGTCATTCTAATTCTAGCTCTAACATTTCCTAAGGGGACTTCATCACTCTCTTGATATATAGGTAATGTTGATCTATATACTTCTACAATCGGAGAAATATCTATTATATGCATTTGACCTCCTAACCTTTTAACTAAATCTTTTGCATCATTTATATCTTCTTTAGGAGTAACATTTATATCTGGCATTATTAGGGCGATAACATTTTCTATACCTATAGCTTCAGCTGCTAAATAATACGCAGTAGCAGAGTCGACTCCACCACTTAATCCTACTACATATCCTTTTTTTCCAGAATTTTCTATTTCATTCTTTATAAATTTTTCAATGCTTTTTCTTGCAAATTCATAATCAATGTTTATGACATCGTTTATGGTAATCCCCAATTTACCCACCTCTTATTAGGTTTAAAGCACTATCAAGTATTACTCTAGCAAGGTTTTCTTTTAAAGTTTTCTCTACACTTATTATTTTTCCATTTTTAAATATTAACACTGCTTTATCATAAAGACTTGAAAAACCAATTCCTGACAAATTAGCTGGATTTGCAACAACTATGTCTGAATTGTATTTAGCTATTTTTTCTTTTGCTTTTTCTATAAGCTCTTCATCACTTTTTATGGATTCTGCTGCAAATGATATTAAGACCTTAGGCCTTTTATATATTGATTTCAATGTTTTTTTAGCAGGAGTAAGATTTATGTTATAACTTAATTCACTTCTCATTTTGCCTTCAAACTTTTCAACGTCAAAATCTAATGGGGCTGCAGCTCCTATTATTATATCATAGTTATTTTTAGAAGTAAGTTCAGCAATTTTATTTGCCATTTCTTCTGTTGTATCAACATGATAAGAATTTACAGTATGAGGTATTTGGACTTCAGTATGGCCATGAACTAAATCTACCTCAGCTCCTCTTGAATAAGCCTCTATAGATAATTCTATACCCATTCTTCCAGAGCTCGGATTTGTTATGAACCTAACATCATCGATCCAAGCTCTTGTTGCTCCTGCAGTAATGAGCAACTTTAAGCCCTTCATATCATAACGTCTTAACATATGGGATCCTGTTACTCTTGCAACAAACTGAGGGTCTGGATATTTAGCTACTTCTTCTGCAACATAAGGACTTATTATAAAAACGTAGCTTTGAATTAGCCTTTTTTCTATTTCTTCATATTGCTTTGTATTTTCCATTTTTTCATGCATTGCAGGTACTAATATTATGGGTTTGTTGTATCCCATAAAAGTTATTGCAGTTAAAGATACTGGGTTATCTGTTATGCCATAAGCTATTTTAGACATTGATGAGAATGTAGCTGGGGCGATTAACATTGCATCACACTCTCTTGTTAAAGATATGTGCTCTGTTGCTCCTGTAAGCTTTACAACAGGTTTTATTCCAGTAGCCCAATAAAACATATCAGGACTTATTAGATTGGAGGCCTCTTCACTCATTATAACTTTAACTTTTGCTCCCCTTCTCATTAACCACCTTGCTGTATCTAGTGATCTATAAAGAGAAATACTAGCTGTTACTGCTAATATAATACACTTATCTTTAAGAGTGTCGCTAAAACTTTTTATTATTGTTGATGATGGATGAAACTTAGATTCTTCTGTTTCCAATATCTAACACCTATTATAGCTTATATTAGTTAAAGATTTAAAACCTAAGCTTAACAATAAACAGCTATTAATATTTAACAATAAAATAGAGACTACACTCTTAAGACAAAAAGGAAGACAAACCTCGATGACTTATAACTTCTTAACCATGACATACGCGTCTTCTCCATTTCTATAATATTCCTTAATAATTCTAACTTCTTCAAAACCCATTTTTTTATATAAACTTATAGCGTCTTTATTTGAAACTCTTACTTCTAAATAAACCGCTTCTGTTCCATAGTTGTTTTTCATCCTATTAATTGCCTCATTTAACAAAGCCGTTCCAATTCCTTTTTTTCTATATTCAGGAAGGACGGCTATCGATATAACATGGCCAACCTTATGTGACTCAGAAAACATATTCTTAAAGGAACTCATTATATCTTCTATGCTCCTTTTCTTTTCTTTAATAAGTTCATTTTCTTTACCATATAACACTGGATCCCTTGCATCTTCGACTCTATTCATTATGTACCCAATAATTTTTTTATCCATTTCAGCAACCAGGAAAATGTCTCCCCATCTTTCTAATACAAATTTGTAAAATCCATACCAATAATTTTCTGGTAATGTCCTTAAATTTACTTCCATTACTTCAGGTATATCGTTTTCATCTGCGTTTCTTATAATGAAATTAATCTCTTGGTTCAATTTTCCACCTTTCTAGTTTAAAATTAAAAAAAAGAAGAAATATAAAACCATATATTTATTATTTATTATTAAGCAAGACACTCTTAGATGATTTAAGAAATTTCCTATCATGAAAAACTCTATTTTATTTATATCTTATGTTTGCCTGAGATTTTAATATTATTATATTTAGAACTTTCAAAGCAATTAGCTTCTTATAAATTACGTTCCTAGAACCTTCAAAAACAAAGCTTTTACATAGAGGCTTGTTTTTAGCAAAAAATAAAAATCTACATAAATTAGTATTATAAATGTATATTTAAAAATATTAATTTTTAGATTATAAAATAATTGGGATCAAATTGATAAAAAATGCAATAATTGGTGGCGTTGGTTTTGTTGGCATTAATATAGCTACAGAACTGGCAAAACAAAGCAAAGTTATTGTTATATCTAGAGGATCTTCTATAAAGAAAAGACCAAATATAACAAAAAAGTTAAGAGAAATAGGATCAGAGCTTGTTATTGTAGATAAAATAGATTATCAAAGTTTAAAGGGAATTGATGCAGATAATTTTATATATACTATAGGAAAGCTTTCTGGAGATTTAAAAACCATGATGGATGCACATGTTTATATTTTAAACGACGTAATTAAAATTTCAAAAGAAACTTCGTCTAGAATAATATATATAAGCAGCATAGCTTCAATAGGTGAAGCTAAGTTTGAAAAAGGTTCTATCATTTATGAGGAAGAAAATCATTTGGACAGCAATTTATTTTCACAAAAAACTCCTTACGAAATCTCAAAGGCAGAAGGTGAGAGATTAATATTAAAGAATAAAAAGGAATTAAATAATAAATATGTTATACTTAGACCATCAACAGTTTTTGGACCGTATGCATATGAACCCCAATGGAAAGTTGTCTATAACTTATCAAAAAGGAACATAAAGATAAAGATAGGAGGGGAAAATTTAGTATACTCAAAAGATTTAGCAAGGATTGTCAAGCTATCAACGGAAGGGAATTTTGATGGAAAATGGATATATGTTAATTGGCCTCAAAAAATTGACATTGAAAAGGTATCTTCTTACCTTTGCAATTATTTTAAAAAAAGAAGATGTTTGACAATTCCCTTAAAAGGTTTAATTAAAATTGGAAATTATATTTCTTTACCTTCTTCACCAATAAAGATGATTTATAGATCAATAAAATCCTCTTATATCTATAAAAGTAAATATCTTGACCAATTTAATTTTACCGATTTTGATATAGCATTTAAAGATTTTATTAATTGGGCTGAAAATAATGGATTTAATCCGTAAAATTATTCATGGAATTACTTCTGTTGAATCAGCTGTTGGATCATAATATAGATCTGTTACCTTTATTATGCCTTCTTTAATTAATTGATCTACCTCAGGTATAATAGATAAAACCATTTTTATATATTCTTTGTTAACTTCGTCTATTTCTATAAAGCCTTCTTTTCCCCAGTATGGTTCCATGTGAGCGTAGAGACACCTACCACCGCAATACTTCCTAAATTCACATTTTTTGCAATAATCTGGCATTGGTTCTTCTAATAATTTATATCCATTATATATATCTCCAAGATTTGCCCATTTTTCTCTAACTGCTATTGGACAAGATAAGATTTTTCCATTTGATAAAACTGTAACAGATCTATAGCCTGCTCCACATGGAGAACCAATGTATCCTTGATGGTAATGAGCACTTAATATTCCAACAAATGGAATTATTTTAATAATCTTTCCTTTTTTTAAGTTTTCTACAAAAAATTTGAGCAGTTTTCTTAAGCCTGGTACATAGTTATTTCTTGCCCATGAAACAAAATCCCATTTATTAGACCAGACAACATCCAATTGCCAATGTATTTTGTCAAATAAGTTTAATTCTATTAAATGAATGACCTCTTCATATATATTTGAATCATTTGTTACAGTCATTCTTGCTATTGTTTCTATATTAGGATTTACATTTTTTATGTATTTTGCAGCTTCTATAACTTTTTTATAAGTCCCCTTTCCTCTATGTTTATCGTTTATCTCTTGCCTACCATCTATCGATAATAATGCTACATTAATTTTTTTCCAATAATCCTTAGGTAATAATTTTACTAATAAACCGTTAGTTTGTATTCCAAATCTCGCTTTTTCTAAATTATCTATAACCTTTTCGATAAATTTATAATTTAATAATGGTTCACCGCCATAAAATATTATAGTTGGTGATTTATCTTTTTCAACTAATTTTTTTAAATTTTCAATATTATAGCTTACTTTCCATGGCACTATTTCTTTTGGAAAAGAGCCTCCACAATAGTCGCATTTTAAATTGCATTCGCCTGTTGTTATTATTAGCCACAGCATTATCTCTCACTTAATTATCTAAATAAAAATGGACCGGCCGGGATTTGAACCCGGGGCCTCTCGGGTGCAAGCCGAGCGCTCTTCCAGTCTGAGCTACCGGCCCACGCGATAATTATCGTTTCTCCTAGGATTTAAAAATAATAATAAAAATATCTTATTTACTTGTTATACGCATACTAATAAATTAATAACCTCTAAATTCACATTTACGAGGGAAAGGTGACTGATATGTCAGAAGAAGACTTGCTAAAAAACTATGATAAGCTTTTAGAAAGAGTTTACCAAAAAATACCTCCAAAAAGCGGTACATCTGATCTACAACTTCCAGAGGCACAACTCATAAGAGTAGGAACACAAACTATAATTAAGAATTTTAGAGATATATCACAAAAATTAAAAAGAGATCCTCAGCTTGTTTCAAGATATTTACTTAAAGAATTAGCATCAGCCGGTTCTTATGAAGATTATTCAGGCCAACTAATATTAAATGTAAAGGTATCTAGAAAGGTTATTGAGCAATTATTAGATATTTTTGTAAAATCTTATGTAAAATGCCCAACATGCGGTAGTATAGATACAAAAATAGAACACCGTGGCAAGATATGGGTATTAGTATGCGAAGCCTGTGGGGCCGAACAACCAGTTAAAGCATTTTAATTAATATTTATTTATTTTAAAATATAAAAATAAAATTTAAATAGAATAATAAATACTTATATATTAAATCGTTTATTATTTGTATTTTAAATTAGTTTTTAACCACTTATTATAATTTTTTAATCGGAAACTATAGACTTGGGTGAATGGATTGCCTGATTTACCAACTAAATTTGATGTCATTATTGTCGGAGCAGGACCTTCAGGGTCTTCCGCAGCATATTTACTAGCAAAAAAGGGGTTTAAAGTACTTCTTATAGAAAGAGGGAGAGGATTAGGGGATAAAAACCTCTATGGAGGAAGAGTTTATGCACCACCAATAAGAGAAGTTTGGCCCCAACTAGATAAAGAAGCACCTATACAAAGATGGGTCACTAAAGAAAGAATAAGTATGGTCCAAGGAGATAAAGCCATAACATTTGAATATAAGGCTGAGAAAAAGATTAGCTTTGTCTCATATTTAACGCAGCTAACACAATGGATGTCTAAAAAAGCTGAAGATGCTGGTGCATTATTTGTAACGGAAGTAACCATAGATGAAATAGTAATGAAAGATGGAAAAGCTGTAGGAGTAAGAAGTGGTCCAGATTTCATTGAAGCTGATGTAGTTGTCGACGCTGAAGGAGTTAATAGGCTTTTACTAGAAAGACTAGGTATTGTTGAAAGATTAAAGCCGGATAACATAGCCCTTGGAGTTAAAGAAATACTTAAGGTAGGTGCAAACAACATAGAATCATCATTTAATCTTAATCCAGATGAAGGTGTAGCATGGGTTATTATGGGTGATATAACTAAAGGATTACCGGGAGGAGGCTTTATATATACAAATAAGGATAGCATTAGCATGGGTTTAGTTCTACATCTTAAGCACTCGATAGATTTTATTCAAAACGGAAAATTTGATGAGCACGTATCAAAGCTTATTGAAGAATTTAGGTTTCACCCATATTTTAAGCCTTATTGGAAAGATGCGATAATTTCAGAATACGGAGCTCATTTAACAATAGAAGGAGCAACACACTTCATGCCACAAAAGTTTGCGTATCCCGGATTATTAATCGTAGGCGATGCGGCAGGATTACTATTATCTACAGGATATACCTTTAGAGGGGTAGATTATGCAGTATACAGCGGAAAGCTTGCTGCCGAAGCTGTTGAATTTGCTAGAAACAATGGAGGTTTTACGTATGAGAACCTACAAATATATGATAAAAATGTTAGAAGCAGCTTTATGTATAGCGAGCTGTTTAAACATAGGGGAGCTGAACAACTAATGAATGACCCTATATTAATGTCTAAATATCCCTCAATATTAATTAAGGTTATGGAGAAAATGTTTGAAGGAGAATATAAACAAGAAACAGTTTACGATGCATTAATGCAAGCATTAAAAGAAGAAAAGGTTGGACCTTTTGATTTAATTTCTCAGGCTTTTGGGTTGGTGAAAGGCATATGAGCACAAGCACGCAAAGTAGTGAGAAGAAAAAGGAAGAAAAACCAATGAAATTGGAAGATATATTACAGAGCGACATATGGAATGTAGACGAAGATCCTCATATAATCGTTGATTATAACAAATGCGGTAACTGTAAGACAAAACCATGCGTTTACCTCTGCCCAGCTGGTTGTTATGTTTTATCTGATAATGGAATTGTTTTCAGTTATGAAGGTTGCGTTGAATGCGGAACATGCAGAGTTATATGCCCATTAGAAGCAATTACATGGAATTATCCAAAAAGTGGAAAAGGTATTTTCTATAGGTTTACATGAGGGTGGTATAAATGAGAATTATTGTTGGTATGAAATGGGTTCCGGGTACAACGTCTGTAAGGATTGATCCTAAAACAGGTACTTTGATTAGAGAAGGTGTACCGAGTATTGTAAACCCACATGATATGCCTGCTATAGAATTAGCTTTACAGCTAAAAGATGCTTATGGAGGAGAAGTAATAGCGTTAACTATGTCTCCTCCACCGGCGATAAGAGGATTAGAGTATTTAATAGGAATGGGAGTTGATAGAGCTATATTAGTTTCGGATAGAGTTTATGCTGGAGCAGACACACTAGCAACAAGTTACGTATTAGCAAAAGCCATTGAGAAAATAGATAAAGAAATAGGTAAAGTTGATTTAGTAGTTTTTGGTCAAGAAACTATAGATTCTAGTACTGCACATATAGGAGCGCAAACTGCTAGCTGGCTTGATTGGCCTTATATTTATTATGCTCATAGCGCTAAATTGATAGATAATAACAAAATCCTAGTTGAAAGAGTATTAGAAAATGCCATAGAAGATTGGGAGGTAGATTTACCTGCTGTTATAGCTACCCATATGAAAGCACTAAAACCAAGGCCTGTTAGGCTATTAAATAAAATAAGATACAAAGTTGAGAAGCCTCTCACCACTTGGACAAATAATGAATTAAAGCTTGACCCTAGATGTACTGGACTAAAAGGATCACCTACAATAGTTGCAAAAACAGTCGACGTACCTGAAGTGCCAAGAAAGAAAGTTATTTATACTCCTAAAGATGGAGAAGATGCTGCAAAATGGCTTATAAAGACTTTAATGGAGGATGAAAAGGCGTCTAAAGCTTTGATTAAAGCTCTAAAGGAAGGGGGTGGAAAGTAATGAGCTCTGCTAAAAGCGATTGCAATGTATGTCCTGAATGGGATTGTCAGAACTTAAATGATTTCAAAAACGTCTGGGTAGTAGGAGAAGTTGATGAGAATGGCTTATCTGAGCCAAGCCTACAGATGCTAACACCTGCAAATAAAATAGCAACAAAATTAAACACAAAAATCGTAGGATTATTAGTTGGCCATAATGTTAAAAAATATGCTAAAGAATTTATTGAATATGGCGCAGACGAAGTTATTGTCTTGGATGATGAGAGGCTATCAATGTACTCCCCTCATATATATGCCAGAACTATAGCCGAGTTAGCCAAAAAGTACAAACCTGCTGTAATTTTCATTTCAGCTACTATGAAAGGTAGAGAATTGGGTCCATATGTCGCTAATACTCTGAGAGCAGGAATAACGGCTGATTGTACAGATTTCGATGTAGATGAAAAAACAAAAGATGTATTATTAATAAGACCTCCATTTGGTGCTGTATTGCTTGCTTATATAAAAACTCCTACTAGAAGACCTCAAATAGGTACAGCAAGACCTAATGTTTTCAAGTTACCGCCCAGGGATCCGAATAGAAAAGGAGAAATTATTGAAGAGAGTATTGATTATATATCTCAGCCAAAAGCTAGATTAGTTTCAAGAAAAACTCTTGCAGTGAATGAAGTCCCAATAGAAAAAGCTGAATTAATAGTTAGCGGAGGAAAGGGGCTTGGAAATATAGAGGGGTTCAAATTACTAGAAGAATTAGCATCTAAAATGAATGCTGCTGTTGCAGGTAGCAGAAAAGCTGTTGATATGGGATGGATACCACATGAAAAACAAGTTGGGCAAACAGGTAAATCTGTTAAACCTATATTATATTTGGCTATAGGAATAAGCGGTGCTGCGCAACATATGTTTGGAATAAGAGAAGCAGAAGTTGTTGTAGCTATTAATAACGATCCTAGCGCGCCAATATTTTCGCAAGCAGATTATGGAATAGTTGGTGACTATAAACAAATAATCCCAGCTCTAATAAAAGAGATAGAATCTCTTAAAAAACAATTAAAAGGAGACTGATTTTTTTGAACAACTTAGAAGAATTTATTTCTTCTTTAAGAAAATATGGTCATCTAACTGGATTTAAGCTAGATATAGAAACAGCAAGAAAAATTGAAGAAATACAACTCAACATAATAAACGATGTAAACAATAAATTAACTAATTTAAATTTAGATGATCTCAACAAGCTAATTTCAGAACTTTCACAAAACGGAACAATGCAAACGTTAATAAAAGAAGCATCTAAAGCTTTAGGAGAAGAAATAGATATTAATAATGCCGATGAGGCATTTAAAGAGGCTTTGGAAGGTAATATGAATTTTAAAGGAGCAAAGGCATCTTTAATAGCTCTCCAAGCCGTATCTAGACTTTATGCCGAAAAATATAAAGAAAAAAATGGGGAAATCTTAAATTTAACCCCGTATTGTCCTATATGTGGTTCTGAAAGCAAGACAATGATAAAAGCAAATAATGAATATAAAATGGTTTGTCATTTTTGCGGGTATATATGGAAAGTTTCAGAAAAGAAAATTGTTTGCCCTTATTGTGGAAATAATGAGGAATTCAGCCTAGGAGTTTTCAGCGATAAAGAAGGTAGAGTGGGTTTAGTATATTGCCAGAATTGTAAATCAAGTTGGAGAATAATTCTTGATGAATCAATTAAGGCGCCATCCATAGTACTTCCATTAATTGCTTTAGGAGGAGAGAAGTTTAAAGGGGCATTACCAATTTCCGATTAATAATTTGTTTATTTTTTAATAGATAAATCAAAGCTGTTTATTGTGTTGTTTATAATGTTAACAATATTTAGCCCACTACATGCTTGATATATAGACAAACCATACCCAAATGTTATTAAAGATAATAAAGGGTTATCGAATATACAATTTTTGTAGTTTTGTGACAGTTGAGATAATTTTTTTAATGTAATACTTTGATAGTATTGAACCAATGGCATCCCTATTATTACAAAATATAGCATCATTAAAATTGCTATTAATACAATATTAAGAGCTAAGCTTTCATTTTTATTAAGCAATACTTTTTCTATTCTTTTTAATATCAGTAAATAAGTAATTTCCATAGCAGATCCAGCGAAAGCTAATGTAATTGCCAAAACTACTAAAGATAATGATAATGTTTGATAAGATTTTAATAAATTAGATAATATACCTACTATAATTCCAGAACTCATCAAAATTGGGGGCACAATAATTTCATATGATCTGAAGTACTTAAGGGAAGAGCTAAGTAACTCCAATTTCTTATTTGCTTCTTGAACATTTTCCGTAACATTTCACCATCTATTTGTAAAAAATAGGTAGTTTTATAACTTTCATACTGATTTTTTGGAAATAAAATGTATGACCTCATAAAACAAGGAATCTAACTATTTTGGCTCTACTTCAGTTCTTATATTTAAAATCTTAGAAAGATATTTGGCTATATACCAAGAATCTTGACTTCTTGTACCATCTATTATAACTTTTCTAGGGTTGGATTCCTTTATATATTCTATAATTTCTTTAAATGTTGCATGATCGCTAAAAGATACATTAAACTGATTTTCGCTTACCTTAACTGCAATTCCCCTAAGTTCCCAACCAGTTAACATAATATGAGTGCCTTCAAGCCTACTAAAATCCTGATGCCTAAATGTGTGAACAAAAATAATCGAATCACCTTCTACCAATTCTTTATTAAATATTGTTGTATCTCCTAAGTTAACTCCATAATAATTGGATGCTATTTGAGCCATCCTTAAGGTTTTTTCATCTGCTAAAAATTTATTCTTTATACCCCGTTCTCTTAACAATATCATAATTTCTTGCAATTTTCCATTATATCCATAAATCCATATTGGACCTCTTTTTGTATATTCTTCTATTAAGTTCATTAAAGCCCCTAATGCATCCCAATCAGCCCAACCTCTTTGATACTTTAGATTTCCATACGTTGCATCAACTACTAATGTATCTAAGTCTTTTAATGGTTCCGTTCCAGGTAATTTAAAATCTCCAGTATATCCCATTGTTCCATTCTTTGTTTCGACCATAACTTGAGCACTTCCAGCTATATGCCTTGATTTTTTTAATGTTATCTTTTCATCCATTATATCTATGGTTTTGTCATAATCTAGCTTCATGGACTTTTCTTCCGGTATATGATAACCCAGTATGTTCAAGAACTCATGCGTTATTGGAGTTGCAATAATAAAAATGCTTTCCTTTATGCTTTTTCTCAAACCTTTCATATGATCCTCGTGAGCATGGGTAACAACTCTTATAGGCCTATTGCTATAACCATCTACTGTAAAATTGTTACCTAACAATATTGCTCCATTCTTATCAATTTTGGCATCCATTTTAGTTCACTTTTATTATTATTAAGCTGAGTTTTATATCTCTAATTTTATATCTTTAACAAACCTGGATAAAACCATTTTTTATTATATTTTTCTTTAAGTTCATCCCACTCAGACAACAACTTAATAGCCTCCAACGCAACTTTAGATGCATTATTAATTCCAACATTCGGAATAAATTCATCTTTTATTCTGTTCGCAATAGCTGCACAAACACAACCTGCTCTTGCATTGAAAATTTGCGAAAGAGTAAATAGTGTTGCAGCCTCCATCTCAAATGCCATTACATTTAGCTTCATTAATTCCTCAACTATATTTTCTTTATTTTTTGGTAAATAACCATTAAATCCTGGTCTTCCCTGGCCTACATAAAAAGTATCTGTACTAGCAACCAAACCCACATGATATCTTATATTTAAGCTCTCAGCAGCTTGAATCAAAGCATTAACAATTTCAAAGCTTGCTACTGCAGGATACGCCTTATCAACATAATCGCTACTAGCTCCATCGAGCCTATAAGAGCCGGTTCCAATTATCAAATCGCCTATATCTATATATGATTGCAAAGCTCCCGATGTCCCAACCCTTATAAAAGTATTTGAACCAATTCTAAGTAACTCCTCTAATGCTATAGATATCGAAGGACCACCTATACCAGTGCTTGTCACAGATATATCAACACCTTTATATTTCCCATTTGCCGTCCTATACTCTCTATGAGAAGATATTATTTTATAGGAATCCATGTAGGAAGTTATTATATCCACTCTATCCGGATCTCCTGGAAGAAGAACGTATTTGGAGACTTCTCCTGATGAAAGAGATATATGATATTGCTTACCTTCTTTTGTTTCGGGTTTTTTAGCACTTATGATTTTTTCATCCATAACACATTCCCCCTAAATTAACTGACCCTCGCTTTCAGCAGGGTATTCATTAATTTTGTAACTATCCCTAGGTATTTTAAACCTAAGTGCAAAAGTTAACAAATCATTATTGTAAGCATTATATTTTATTGCTACCTTATCTCCATTAATGAATCAACTATAAGAATTCTGAATGCTTATTCAAAGCACAATATTTTTCAGAATTCAAAAAATTTTCATGTCTTAGAATATAAAATATGTTTTTATTTTATTAGAAATTAATTTAATATAATAAAAATTCTAAAAATCTAAAACATCACTTCAAAAGATATAATAAACCCAAAGAAATTGATTAATGGCTCCTTTGTTAGAGGGGATGGTCCCGCCGCGGGGAATTGAACCCCGGACCACCCGGTATCGGCAAAGAAAGGCCGATACAGCCCTGTCCCACTACAGCCGGGCGCTCTGCCGCTGAGCTACGGCGGGCCGGCTTCATTTATAGATAGGTGACTAGGGATTTAAGGATTTTGCTCTTTTTTATAATTAAGTTTAAAATTATTTAACAATTCAATGCAATTATTATAAATTGTGTTCTCATTTATTTTAATCTCGCTCTCTTTTTTATCCATAAAATATCTCAAAGATATTATTTCAATTGTATTTGGTGTTATTGCAATTAAACCTTTACACTTTTCACTTATATTAAAATAACAAAGCTCTACATCTTTTATAGAAATTCTATTTATACAATCTGGTTTGATATTTATTTCTTCATAATAATCCATAGAATAAATAATTTCTTTATCTGTTATAATTTTAACTCCTTTTTGTTTATTGCTCAAAACAAACTCTTCAATCAAAACATGCACCTAAAAATTTATTCCTTAATTAATGGAGAAGCTATTGTTAATTGAGAACCACAATAAGGACAGTGATATCTTAGTCTCTTTGCATCAGCTGCACAGAAATAAGCATCTACAGTTTTTCCACATTTAGGACATACATAAACTACCTCTTCGTGCCTTGCATTTGGTTTTTGGCCTGATAAATCTAAGTACCTTCCACAAATACGGCACCTTACTGTTATCCAACCTACATGACCCATTGCATTTGCTCCTTTCGCTAATCCTATTGTCACTTTTCTGCACCTTTATGATTTTTTAGCAATTCGGCTTTAAATGTTTTCCTAATATTTTCAATTTGCTTATATGGATTTAAAAAGTAGGTTTATAATTCCTAATTCTGTATAGCATAAGAAGGGGAAAGAAATATGGTTTCAAAAGCAACAACTATAATGTTAATATTGTTTGCAGCTACTTTAATATCTGCTGGAATTGGGCTCTATACTTATAGCGGTTATTCTAAACCACTTTCACATATATATCCGCAACCCCCATTAAGTAAAATTTTAAATAAAATATCTTATATGCAATATCAAATTTATTCTCCTATATTTGGAAATTCCTATGTTAAACTTTTTAACAATGCAACATATCAAAACGGTACCGCATTATTATACAATGTTACTACAAATAGTGTTGTTGAAAAAATAGTCTACAAATACAATGAAACAGGATTAACTTTTTTAGGCGTCGTAATAGGTAATGTAACAATCCCTATAAATGCATCAAACTATTATACATTCTATACTAGTTCATATTACTTTACTAATCCTTATACAGGAACTTCTTATTTAGAACCATTCCCTGGTATAGGCCCTCTTTACGCAATTTATTATATTGGTCAAATATATAAAGTTGATTGGCAAGCAATCTCTTTAGGTCAAGCACAACCACCAAATTCTTATGCAACAATAAATATGGGATTTACTGATATACCGGTCTTCAATAAAAAGTATCCAGGTTTTGAAATATCAATATCTCCAGCGTCAACTGCTGTAATGCCAGCAAATTATCCTGTAACCTTCACAGCAACTGTAGTATATATTGATGGGGTTTCAATTGCATCGCAAATGACTATAGGAGTAAGTTCCGCTAATTACTTATCTTATACATTAACATCATTAAACTCAAACATTTCTTCATAATAAATATTATTTAATGTACTTATTTTAATATCTTCCGCATCTATAAAATATTTTGCAAACTCTATTATGTTTTCTATTGTAGGGTTCCTAAAGGATTTTTTATATAAATTTACTAAAGTTTTATTATCTATTAAATGCAAAAAATATGATACTCTTTTATATAATCTAATTCCATCACTGTTTAATCTCTCATCCCTACTAAAAAATTCTCCATAATTTTCGAGAAGCTTTATTAATATATTTTTTATTTCTTTGTTAGCTTTAGCTCCCTCAGAGCTTGCACCCATAAATCATCACATCAATTGGAATCTTTCAATCACAGGGAGCTTTTTTTATGGTTCATCATCATATTCTCCAGGGCTTTCTTCCTCTTCTACGCTGCTCCATCCCATTGGCATACCATTTCCATATCTTATCGGCTTTTCCATGTTGCTTAATAGCACAACCCTACTAGGGACACTTTCACTAACTATAGGATAATTGCTCTCATTACTTATCTTTTTAGCAACTTCTTTTACTTCATCGTAGTTTGGCATATTTTCTCTAGTAAGTCTCCCTTTGCTTGCTCCGACATACATATAAGCCTTTACCTCAACGTAATTCGGAAGCCCTAACTTAATTAGCTTAGCAAAACCTTTAATCGCTTCATCGCTATCATTAAAGCCTTTAACTACAGTAATCCTATAAACTGTCGTTGACGAAAAGCTTGGCAACATTCCCAATGTCTCTAAAGTAAGTTCCCATCCCCTTGGAACTAACGGCTTGTTAAATAAATTGTATGATTCTTTATCCCAGGCTTCAAGACTAATATATAATTGAGAGGGCTCCTCTTCTAGATTAGCAAGGATATCCGGTCTAATACCTCTTGTAACTAGAAAAGTAGATATACCTCTATTATGAAATTCTTTTATTAATTCCCCTAACCTTGGATATAAAGTTGCTTCTCCAGTTAGACTTATTGCCACATGTTTAGGATTCATAGCTTCTTGATACATTTTCATATCAGTTCCTTGCCTGCCCTTATAACCACTCATAATTCTTCTATATTCTTTTATAGCATTTTCAACAATAAATTTGGGATCATCGTTATATGGCATTTTAGTTTCATTCCATTCTAAGCCAACATCTTGAGGCCTTAATCTCCAACAATGTGTACATGCATTCCAACACCAATGATTAGAAACACTTAACTGTATGCATCTATGGCTTTCAATTCCATAAAACTTTGATTTATAGCAAAACCTATGTTCTGCTATTGCTGCATGATTCCAATAGCATTTTTTTACAGAACTATGGTTTCCGATTAAGTGATATCCCTGTCTTTCAAGTCTTTCATTTAGCGCCTGATAAATGTCTTCAGTTTTGAGCTCTGCCATCTTTCCACCTACCTTGAAGATTTCTCAGTCAAGTAAGTATAAGCACTATAAGCGGCTATAGATCCAGATGCTGCCGCTGTTACTATTTGTCTAAAACCCTTCCATTTGCTAGTTGCATCCCCTGCAGCAAAAACGCCTGGTATATTGGTTCTCATCCAGTCATCTACTTTTATATAACCTGCTTGATCTGTCTCAAGCCCTAAAGATTGATACCAATCTTTAGGAGGTTCAAAACCAATTTCAATAAAAATGCCATCTATATCAATTTCCTTTTCTTTTCCATCCTTATTTAATACTACAGCACTTTTAACAAAATTATCTCCTTTTATTTGAGTGACAAAACTGTTATATAGTATCTCTATGTTTTTCCTATTCAATACTTGATTTACATAAAAAGGTTTAGCTCTAAATTGATCTCTTCTGTGAACTAAATAGACTTTTTTAACATAGCCACTTAATAAAAGTGCTCCCTCTAAAGCTGCATCTCCTCCTCCGACTACAATAACGCTATCTTTCCCTTTATATAATGGAGCATCGCATATGCTACAATAACTCACTCCCTTTCCAGTAAAAGTATCTTCACCGGGTACGTTTAGCTTTCTCCTCTTTGATCCAACTGCCAATATTATTGTTTTAGAATAAACATCTAAACCATTGCTTCCTACTACATGAAATTCGTCTTCAATTTTATCAAATTTTTTTACTGAAATAAATTCATATACTGGCACTTTAAACAGTTTTTCAGCATGATCTCTAAATCTCGATACAAGTTCTGAAGCCTTAATTGATAGTGTTGCTGGATAATCATCTACGACATCAGTTAAATTTAATTGTCCTCCAATATCTTCAGAAACTACTACAGATTTCAGCAAAAACCTTGAGGCATAAATAGCTGCAGAAAAGCCCGCCGGCCCTCCTCCAACTATTAATGTATCATAATGTTCTCCTTTTGGAGGTCTTGATATCTTAGTTCCAAGTCTTAATGACATAATGTTTTCACCAATATATAATATTAATTAAGTGCTTTTAAGCTATAGTATTAAAAAATTATATTAATAGCCCGCCCACCATTTTCTTTGATTTTATAAATTCAATTAAATTGTTTTGATGCTCTAGTGCAGCTTTTTTAGCTTCTTGAGGATCTCCTTTCTCTATTGCTTGATAAATTTTCCAATGCTCTTCAATTTCTTGCTCAACCCTATTTGCTGATGCAAATAAATCTACTCTAACTATGGCTAATTTATTTCTTATATCCTTTAAAATATCTCTAAGATATTCATTACCACTGAGATCAGCAACTATATCATGAAAAGCACTATTTGCAATTGCTGCCGCTAATGGATCACTTTTGCTTATTTTTCTAAATTCTTCAGCAGCTTCTCTTAACTTCTTTAAAAGTTCAGGATCTCTATTTAATGCTGCTTTTTCAGCTGCTAGCCCTTCTAATATAGATCTAACTTCGAAGAGTTTCAATATCTGCTCTTTAGTTAAAAAGTTTACGTGATAACCATCTGATAATTTAACTACCAAACCTTCTTTTTCAAGTTTATGTAAGGCTTCTCTTATAGGGGTTCTACTAACATTATAAATTTTTGCCAAAGCTGTTTCACTGAGCTTATCCTTAGGTTCAAATCTTCTATTCAAAATATCCTTTTTTAATAATTCATATACTATATCAGAGTACTTAGATTGCTTATCTGATTCTGTTTCTGACATCTTTGCTCCCCTGTTCTGTATACAGTTTAAGACTTATATTTATTCTCTTTAGTTTATTAAATATATAAAATATTACTTTTTAGATATTTTTAATTAACCTCTCAATAAGAGTTCTTATAATATCTATTAAAATCAAAGTCTTTTTATAGTTATCGTCGTACACATTATATTCTTTTGCCTCTTGTACAATGTCTCTTCTTAGGTCACTAAATAAATCCAATAATTCTTGAAAATAACCTTCCATATCCTTAATACCATATTCGTTTATTAAAATATCAATTATTTGATCTATTGTTGTAAAAATAAAGGATTGAACAATTAAATAAAATCTAGCATATACAGGTATCTCTGAAAAGCTCTTATATGTTTTTAAAAAATTATTTAATACCTGATCGTATCTTTTCAAAGAAATTATCCCATCATTATTTAATCCATTCCTTACGCAATCCCATATAAAATTATAATATTGTTCTTTGATTCCCATGTTTACATTCCAAATAATCCGCTTAGGCCTTCGCTTACGTCTACTTCTTTGTTTTCTTCCTCTTCCTTCTTTTCTTCCTTCTTTTCTTCCTTCACTTCCTGGGTTTTCTGAGGAGCTATGGGCTTTGCAACTTCTATGCCTAATTCTTTAGCTTTATCTCCTAATGAAGAAGATACTGCCTCCTCTTCCGCATATGCCCTTTGTAATGTAAGTTCTGCGGTATCTTTATCTAATGCAAGGCCTGCTTCTTGTATTAATCCTATGGCTTCTTTTTCTGCAGTTATTAATATTGAATTCAAAGCCTCTGGTACATCTAGATATGTGGCTTCTATTGCTAATCCTATGGCTTCTTTTTCTGCAGTTATTAGATCTGACTTGAATGATTCCAAATCTACGTGCAATACATCTTTCGGTATTATAGTCTTCCCATCCCATGCTAATATTAAATTAAGCACTATTTCGAATGGTTGTATTCCAAGTTGCTGTAAAAGACTTGCTAATTCTTGCGATATTACATCACCTTTTTTAGCAACAACCGTGTCACTCTTTATATAAATAGTTCCCTTTCTAACTTCGTATGGTATCTTAAGTTTACCGAAAACGCTTACCATAGGACCAGGTCTAATACCCGTATCTCCTTCTGGTACTACTATTTCCTTTGGCGCTGGAAGACCTGCCTTAGCTGGGGCAGGAATTCTTAACTTATCTATTTTCATAGATATCTTAAACGGATTTGTATCAGTCAAAATTATTAAAACTCCGTTTTTTAGATAAGGTTCAACTTTTTCCTTTTCTAATCCAACTTTCTCTAAAGCCATTAATATTAATCTTTTCTTTGAAACCTTAAATATAGAATCGTTTCTTAACTCCTTCTTAATTAATTGCAATTGCTTTGTAGGCATAGATTCTAAATCAGCAAATATTACATATTTTTTGCTTTTTATTAAATTAATTAATTCTTCTAACTCCTTTTTCTTGCTTTCTGGCGGCTCCTTCCTTCCTTTTTTCTGAACCAACATAGACATCTATATCACCTTAAAGCTATTTCAACAGGGACTCCCATAGTTTTCTTCACATATACTTTTGCTATTTTAGCTGCTCCTATTTTCGATTCAACGGTATTAAATACTGCGTTTATATTTTCTATTAAATCTTCATTTTTCATATCTTCGGTCCCAACCCTACATTGAACTTGTGGCTCATTTCTTAACCTTGCCCATACAGCCCTTTTGTAATTGTTAACTATATCAGTTATGTTTGACTTTGGAGAAATGGCAATAGGAACTTTACCTCTTGGACCTAGTGCAGGACCTAAAATACTACCAACCAAACCCATTAAGTCTGATGAAACTAGAATCCAATCACAGCTATTACCAACTGCTCTTGTAGCCTTTTTATTACCTTTCATTGCGTTTAGTTCTTCTCTGGAAATAGTTCTTAGGCCTAATTTCTTTGCCTCAAGTAAAAGATCTCCTGAAGCAACAATGCATATATTTGGCTCTTTAGTTGGGGAATGAGGCAGATAAACAACTTCTCTGAATTTGGCCTCATTGCTTTTCATATTTATGTCTTTTAAAGCTATTATAAGCTCGATACTTTGTTTGAATTTTCTCTGCCTACCAAGCGTTTTAGCCTTATCCACTGCACCTTTTATTATTTCATTATCTAAAGGCAATTCCAAGCACCCTGTTATTTTTTCTCGTTTCTACATCTCTAACATATTTCTGCATTTTTAAGCCCTTTCGTTCACTTTTAAAGTTAAACTATTTTAATAGAATATTGTTTAATAAATATTTTAAGAAAGATTATTAAGAGAAAAGGCTAAAACTAAGGAAAGAAAAGCATATAACCAAATTTGTTCAAGTTTTAAAAAGAGAGGCGAAGGGTCCAAAACGCCTTGAGCCTAGAAATAGGCGGGCCATGAGGACCCGTGGCTCAGCCAGGATAGAGCGTCGGCCCTCTAAGCCGAATGTCGGGGGTTCAAATCCCCCCGGGTCCGCCACATTTAAAATACAAAGTCTTTCTCATGCTATTTATTATTTTAGCAATAAATTGTTAAATAAATTAATTATATTTTATAAATTTAATTGTTATTAAAATTATTTTTACTCTAAAGATGTTAGCTTATTTAATACACCAGTTAAATCTCTTGTAGAAATTATTCCTTTAATTCTTCCCTCTTCATCAACAACAGGTAAGTGCCTAACATTTTTTTCATACATTAAAGAAATCGCTTTACTTAATCCCTCTGTGTATTTTATTAAAATAGGATTCCTAGTCATAACATCTCCAACATTTTTGTTCAATGGACTATTTTCAGCAACTACCCTTGTTAAATCTCTCTCTGTAAAAATTCCTATAACTTTGTCGTCAGGTGATACAACTACTACACTACCTATTTTATTATTATACATAATTTTTGCTACTTCAATTATTGATGAATTTGGAGAAACGGTAACAGGCTTTTTCATTACATCTGATACCTTCAAACCCAAAACTGCTGACATTTTCTTACACCTCTTTTCTGTAATCTCTGCAGAAATATAAATGGGTTTCTAGTGGGTTATACAAATAAATATTTCCTTTGTATCTAAAAAGTAAACTTTTTTAAATTAGAAAATTTGATTCTTTTAAAAGATAACAAACTTTTTTAATGATAAATCGTTTATTGTTGTTCTTTAATTTAATTTTTTTTCTCCCCTAAGCAACGCTTTTATAGTCTGCGCTTACACACTTAAAACTGCAAGCTAGAGGTTGATAAAAAATGCCCCAAGAAGGAAAAGCATATGTGCATGCAGCACTTGCTTTATATTATGCAGGTGCCCAACTAAGTGAGGATAATCTTAAAAAGGTAGTTGAATCTTTAGGCCTTCAAGCAGATGATGCAAAGGTCAAAATGCTAGTAGCAAGCATATCAGAATTAAAATTAGATGAAGTCTTAAAGAACGCCGCGGTTGCTGTTTCAGCACCTGTTTCAGCACCTGTTTCAGCACCAGCAGAAGCTGAGAAGAAAGAGGAGAAGAAAGAGGAGAAGAAAGAGGAAGAAAACAAAGAAGTAGATGTAAGCGAAGGCCTAAGCGGATTATTTGGAATGTAAACGATAAATTTTTAAAAAACTTTATTATTTCTCAAACTATTTTCATTTAATGGTGTTAATAAGTGATGAGGCTAAATCCAGAAGATTACAAGCTTGACTTCTTTAAAGAGAACGGATTTATAAGAAAAAAATGCAAAATAGGTAAAGAAGATTTTTGGACATTAAATCAAGAATTCGATACATGCCAAGATGCTCCAGATACTGAGTATTGGTTTGATAAAATAAGTTCTATTAATGGATTAAGTGTTAGAGAGGCAAGAGAAAAATTTATAAAATTTTTTGAAAAAAATGGACACACACCTATAAAACCAAGACCTGTTGTTGCTAGATGGAGAGAGGACTTATACTTAACAATAGCTAGCATTGTTGATTTTCAGCCTCATGTTACAAGTGGATTAGTTCCACCTCCAGCTAATCCATTGGTTATTAGCCAACCTAGCATTAGGCTAGAAGATATAGATAATGTCGGTCTAACTATTGGAAGGCATTTAACTACATTTGAAATGGCAGCTCATCATGCATTTAATTATCCTGATAAAAAAATCTATTGGAAAGATGAAACAGTAAGATATGCATATGAGTTCTTTACAAAGGAATTGAAAATTCCAGGGGATTTATTGGTATTTAAAGAATCTTGGTGGGAAGGAGGAGGTAATGCAGGTCCTTGCTTTGAGGTAACAGTAGGAGGTTTAGAATTAGCAACTTTAGTATTCATGATGTATAAAGTAGAGAATGGAAAATATGTGGAATTACCATTAAAAATTGTAGATACAGGCTATGGAGTAGAAAGGATGGCTTGGTTTACCCAAAAAACTCCGACAGCATTTAAAGCTATATTTGGAGATACTTTAGATAAATACAGAAAAATCTTAGGCGTAAAAGAGCCTCCTGAGAAAGTATTATGGGAAGCCTTTAAAGCAGCTGGAAGACTTGAGCCAGAAGATCCTAAGAGTGTTAAAGAGTTCTATGAAAGAATATCAAAAAATACTGAATTTAGTTATGATGAAATTAAATCATACATGGAATTAGATGCTCGTTTGTACAGCTTATTAGATCACACTAGAACTATTTCCCTTATGCTTGGAGATGGTATTGTACCTAGCAATACTGGAGAGGGGTATTTAGCCAGACTAGTAATAAGAAGGGCATTAAAACAACTTAGATTTATAAGAGATGATGTAAGTCTTTCAGATTTAGTTGAACTCCAAATTAAATTATGGGGAAATGATTTCAGTCAATTAGTAGATAATCAAAATTATATAATAGATGTCATAATAGATGAAGAAAAAAAGTTTAAGGACACATTAAATAGAGGGATAAAATTAACTTTAAAGACACTTAAGTCTGGAAATATTAGCTTAGAAGATCTTATAAAATTTTATGATAGTTATGGAATTCCACCTGAAATAATTGCAGATGAAGCTAAAAAGAAGGGGGTAAATATAGATATACCAATAAATTTCTATTCAATTATTGCATCAAGACATAAAGCTCCAACATCAGTTAGAAAAATAGAAGAAAAAAATAAGCTTCCAGAAGATATAATATCTTGGGCAAAAGAGTTTAAATCAACAAATCTTTTATTCCATCAAAATCCCTATGCAAAAAGCTTCATAGCAAAATTGTTAGGAAATAAGGGTAAGTACTTTATATTAGATTCAACATTATTCTATCCAACAGGTGGTGGACAAATTAATGATCTAGGCAAAGTGAATATATGTGATAAAGAATATAGAATAGTAGATGTAGAAAAAGTCAATGATGTGGTTGTTCACGTTGCCGATAAAGAAATAGATACAAATTGCGAAGATGTATATGGAGAAATTGACTGGGTTAGAAGATATAGACTTATGAGACATCACACAGGAACTCATTTACTCATGGGGGCTTTAAGAAAAGTTCTAGGAGATCATGTCTGGCAAGCTGGAGCTGAGAAAACACCTGAAAAGGGAAGGCTAGATATAACACATTATAAAATGCCCAGTAAGGAAGAACTGAAAGAAATAGAAAGATTAGCCAATAAGGTAATAGATGAGAGAAGACCTATAAATCATTTATATATGAGCAGAACTGAAGCTGAAGACAAGTATGGATTTAGGCTATATCAAGGAGGTGTACCTATGACCCCTAAAATAAGAGTTATAGATATTGAAAACTGGGATACACAAGCATGCTTTGGGACGCATTTAACAAATACAGGAGAAATAGGAGGATTAAAAATAACTAAGGTCGAGAAAATTCAAGATGGCATAGTTAGATTTGAGTACGTAGCAGGAACTAGAATTCCTGAAGAAATGGAAAAGCAAGAAGATAAAATGGAAGAGATCGGAAAAATCTTAGGTTCAAAACAAGGAGAAGAAATAATAAGAGTAAAAGCATTAAAAGATGAAAATAATGAACTAAATAATAGAATTAAGGCTTATAGAAGGCTTTGGGAAGAGCAGATTGGAAATATAATAAATACAGCTCCCATTATAAATAATGTTAAAGTAGCTTTCATAGAATTTCCTGAAAGCGATATGAGCTATGCAAGAGAATTTCTAAAGAAGTTCACCAATAAAGATGAAGAACTCCTATTAGGCTTATTAATAAAAAACAATAACAAAACGTTTATAGAAATGGCAGCTGGTGAAAAGGTTAAAATAGATCTTGGAGAAATATCTAAAAAAATATCAAGCAAATTAAACGGGTCAGGAGGGGGTAAAGGATCTTACGCGAGTTTAGTTATCAATAAGAACATAAATAGCGAAGATATGCTAAACATAATAAAAGAAGTCTTATAAACTAACCTTATTTAAATCTTGATTTAATTTATTATAAAACCTTTCCCACCAATTTTTAAGTTTTTCTTTATGATACATAGAATCCTCCCAACCTGTTGCACTAGTTTCAGCAGCTAGAGATGCGACTATATCCATTACTTTCTTAGATTCCCAAAATTCTGGCTCTGCACCAGATTTTAGTTGGTAATCAGCAATTGCTTTATACATCTTTAATCCATGAGAATAAAGATCAACATTTAAACCAATTAGCTGTTTGTACATTTCTGACATCATCTCTTCAGCCCACCCTCTATGGAACCTACAAAATCCAGCGTTAGCAACTATATATTCAAGTACAGCTCTCTTCAAGCTTACCGTTTCATAATCTTCTGGCTCTTTGAAAGAAGGTGAATAATCTGTCCAATATTTCCCCAAAACATATAATGGAGCCAAGACGCCAGGACTCCAGTAATAATTAGGAGTCATATATCCTTCTTTACCAAAAGCTGCATATACTAATAAATCCTCGTATCTTAAACCAATTTTACTAACTCTATCGTGATAAATGTTATCAAGTTCCTTAGCAGCAGATCTTAATCCTCTTTCTGAAATAATTTTTAATACTTTATTATTTTCATCAAAACCTATTAATTCGATAAGTTTTCTTGCTAAAATAGAATTCTTAATGCTTGATTCTTTATCAATCCTCTCAGGATCGAAAACAGGATAATCATTTAGCCCAACGTCTTCTGGATTTAATAGACCTTTATCTATTAAATCAAATATCCATGATATTAAATGACCAGCTTCTATTGCATCTAACCCTAAATCATCGAGCAAATTGACTAAGCTAGCTGATTCATCCATAGTTATTATACCACTTATAGGACCCACACCATGAGCTGGTTCGTAATCAATTTTAGTCCCTTTATATATCTTTTTGCAAGATACTGGGCAAGGTTCTCCGCAATTTTTTGATGCATCAGTAAGCTTTCCTCCATCAAAAACGTTATCTTCAAAAGGCTTCCAATAATTTTCTATAACCTTGTCATGTAAAATTAGCCTAACTCCTCTACTATAATAAACATTGTTATAACCTAAGTATGGAACAAGCTCCTTATAATGTATATAGTTAACGCCAAATGTACCTCCAGTTTTTGTTTGAGGGTCAAAACGATATTTTACTGTTTTATCAAGCAAAGTTGGCATGTATTGCTTTTTATAGACGTTTTGTGATATTTGGTTCATTAACTTTATATTACCTATATTAGGATTATCCCTCTTCAATGTGCCTCCTACAACTATTCCTACAACATTATGAGCTTTAGCTAATACGCTACCTCCTCCCCCTCTTGAGGCTGAATCAGAAACAGATGTGATATTTGCAGTATGTTCATCTAATACATAACTGAAAATTCCGGCAAAATTCGTTTTAAAAGCCGCTGGACCCACTACTATAACTCTTGATTTGTTTTTTATTATACTATCTTTATCTTTTGATATTATATATTGGGTAAGTCCTCTTGTACCTTTATATCCCTCGTAACCATTATATACATTCCATAGCTCATCTTCTTTTATATAATCTATCTTTACATTAAGACCTTTATCGCTAGAATAAATAGTTATAATGCTTGGCTCTCTAGATTTTCCATTAACAACTACTCCATCTAATCCTGTCCTAAAGAAAGCAAAACCGGCTCCTCCTAGTTCACTTACATGAATTCCTGTAGATACTGGGCTTTTAAAGATAAACACTATTCTATGACTACCTATAACTATACCTCCTGCAAATGGGCCTATACCAAATACTGTAGGGTTGTTCGGATCCAGCGGGTCTAATAAATAGCTCTTATATTTCATATGAACCTTTAGTCCATAATCAATTATACCTAAAATATCTGGATCTTCTTCATCATTAAAATTATAAGATCCTTTGGACACATCTATGTACAGAGATCTGAATTTCATTTCAGTCACTTCGCTATTTTTATATCAATAAATATGTAAAAAACTAGAGTTAAATATATAAATGTTATATTAAATAAGTGAAATATGGGGAGTGGAGGTTGGTATCCTTGAAGGACATAATATCTAAAGAAAAGGCTATTACAGTAAGTTATAATACTCCATTAAGCGATGCTGCAAAAATTATGAAAGATAAAGGAGTAGATAGCGTTTTAGTTGTAAAGGATGATAAAATAGTGGGCATATTTACAGAAAAAGATCTCGTAAGAGCTATTGTAGATAACGCTTCGTTAAATACACCCATAAGCAATTATATGAGCACCAAGTTGATAACAGCAAAGGTTGATGAACCTATAATAGCTGTAGCCTATAAGATGGTTGAAAGTAATATAAGGCACATACCTATAATTAATGACCAAGGAAATATATTAGGTGTAGCTAATATAAAAGATGTACTTAGTTTAGTCTTAGCTTCTGGAGCATGGCCTTAATGTTTTTATAAACCTAATTTTTTTAATTTAATCCTTAAAAGCTTAACCTACAGCTATAGAGAAGGAGCTAGAAGGTTGATTAAGATGCCTCAAGAAAAAGTCATAACAATACAAATTGAAGGTGGAGCTGCAAAACCAGGTCCACCTTTAGGACCTACTCTATCTTCGTTAGGGTTAAATGTTAAAGAAGTAATTAATGAGATAAATGAAAAAACTAAAGACTTCAGCGGTATGACAATACCTGTTAAGATAACAGTAAACACCTCTACAAAAGAATATAAAATAGAAGTTGGAATACCAACTATTACAACAATTCTATTAAAGGAGGCTGGTGCTTCTGAGCCTAGCGGAGATCCTGAGCATAAGAAGGTAGGAGATTTAAAGTTAGAAAAAATAGTTGAGATTGCCGTTAGATCAAGTCCAAAGCTTCTATCTAAGAATTTAGAAGCCGCTGTAAAGTCAATTTTAGGTTCTGCCAAAAGTATAGGTTTAACCGTAGAAGGAAAAAATCCCAAAGATGTAATTAGAGAAATTGAAGAGGGGAAACATAAGGAACTAATAGAAAAATATGAAAAAGAATATCTGAATAGATGAAGCTTATGGAAGATCAAAAAGTAGATTTAATTAAAGAATATTTTAATAGATCCTTGAGCTTTATAATATTTGACTTAATTTTGAATTTTAGCCTATACTTTCTTTTAATGGTTTTGATTACATCAAACTTAATAAAAAATATCATATATATCATATTAGTTGCATCAACGACTCTTTTAATTTCTGTCTTATATTATGACTATATTAATTTTAAGAAAAAATTTAGTATAATAAGAAAATTTTGTAAAGGAGAAATGTTTTATAATAAAAAGAAAAATGTTTTAATTTGCAAAAACGGTAATTTAAGGATTTGCACTACATTAGATTACAATAGAGTTTATTTAAATATAATAGACAGCTATATAAAGAAGGTAGAAGATACAAACGATTTTTATTGTACAAGGTTTGAAGAAGGTATAATAGATAAAAAAGAGGGCTTTAAAATATTTCACGGAAAATTTAGATTAATAGATAATGATCAAATAATCCTCTGTTCAGGAAAGAGCATTATAATAGATAAAATAGATAAAATAGGAATTGAAAATGCATTAAACATGCTATAATTTTTATTTTGAATTTAATAATATTAACTTAGATAATGCATAACTTTAGTTTTAATAAAAACTTATATAGTGTATACAATCATTAGAAAATTTAAACCTTTTATTATTTACTCCGAGCTAAACATATTTAAAAATCTGGTTAAGTTATATATAATACGGCAAAATATAACTAATAGGTGTTTGATTTGACTTATGAAGAAAATGTCATAGTAATCGATGTTAAACCTACCAATGATATAACTATAAGTTCTAAAATATCGTCTTATGAATTAAACTTAATAAATAAAATAACAGAAAAATGTGGTATATCTAGAAGTTCTTTTATAAGGTTAGCCATACAATATGCTCTTTATAATATGCTTATAGAAAATCAAGAAATAGATGGAGAATGGAAAAAAATAATCGATCAATATAAATCAGAATCAGAAAAAATGTTTGGAAAGTGCAAGGAAAAGAGTTAATCTTAAATTTTATCTATAAAAGTATTGATTAGTTTTGTAATATCTTTATGAAAATTAATTTAAAGTTATTTATTGTACCCCGCACTACCGTTTGCCCGTCATCTTCATACCCCAATATGGGGTCTCAGGCAACGTGAGACAGCGGGGCCATTTAACTATATAACTTTAAAAAGTAATTAGCTTTTAATATTATGCTTTCTTTTCTTCGCTATCACTCAGCCAAGAGCGGGCATTGATTATCTTTAATGGTCTTTGACTGCCTCCCTTGACTTCATTGCGGTTTATACAAGCCCCTTCACCGCCCTGCAAGAGCGGCTCTCGGAAACCCAGGGTTATTAGTAAGCTAATATAAGAGGTGGACTCGTAAGTTTAACGTCTGATACATAATAGCACTAGAGGAAATCGCCAAACAAAGGAATAAACGTGAATGGATATAAAAAGATCTTCACTAACATGAAAAAATTCATCCCCAGTTTATATATTTAGACCAATTTCTTAAATATAGGTTCATAACCATGGTTAACCTATTAGCAGCGTCAGGTTCAATACATGCGGTCTCTATTTCCCTACCATCAAATGTCACTGCACGAATTTTTTTATACTCCTTTGGTTTATCGCATTGGATCACTGTAAAACTCTTTATGAGACCATCCATTGCAAGCCCTTCTATTTCTATCACATTTAATGAATTTTCTTGCTTACTCATTTTTTCTCCCATTAATAATTTATTATGCCAGGATTATAAACAAATGTATTTAAATTCATTAATAATTTTATAAATATTATATCTAAATTTTAAATCTTAAAAAATTAATTTAAAAGCTTCTGCGATTCTTAATTAAATAGGTGAGAAAATGAGTAATAATCCAAAGAAAAAGAAATCTATATTCGATGTTTTTGATGATATAATGAGAGAAATGGAAGAAGAAATGAGAGAATTTGAAGAGAGTTTTGAGAATCTAACAAAGCAAGGTACTAAGGGAGAAAATCCATATTATTATGGGGTAAGAATTTTTGTTGGGCCAGATGGTATACCTAAAGTTGAAGAGTTTGGCAATATAAAGAAAGGCAAGTTTGGAAAACCTATTGTTAGTGACGAAATAGAACCTATGGTTGATGTAATAGATCATAACGATGAAATATGGATAGTTGCAGATCTACCAGGCGTTGCGAAAGAAAACATAAAGGTAAATGCTACTGAGGACAAAATATATATAAAAGCTACAGGCGATATGAGGAAATACTCTAAAGAAGTAGAATTACCTTCTAAGATAGATCCTGATAGCGTAAAAGCAACATATAAAAATGGTGTGTTAGAAATAAAGGTTAAAAAGAAAAAAGAAGAGCCTAAAGGAAAAGAAATAAAAATAGAGTAATGGGGAAAAACTTTTGTATAAAGAAATAGCAGAAAACATAATAAATTCTTTAAACTCTGAGCTCAATGGATTTGTTATAGATAAAAGGCTTATAAATATAACTTATTTAAACAAGCTATTAAATATGTCAGGACTTGAAAAATTCATAAAAAGAATTGATATGGATAACATAATAGCACTTTTTATTGATGAATCTTCTATAGAAAATAAATGCCTTTATGATGGGTGCTCAACTATCCAGGATGTAATTGAAAAAAAGAAATGTGTTAAAGAATGTCTTTATAATAATATAAAAGTGATTAAAGAAGAAGTTGCAAAGAACTTAAGAGAAACCGCAAAGAATTTGGAATAAATCTTAAAATTTGTTTGTAAACCTTTTATAATTAAAGTAGATAATCTGATTTGTTTCCTTTATCTATAACTTTTATTCCCATAGATGAGAGCTTAAGCCTAATATGATCCGCTAAATCATACATTTTATTTTCTCTAAGTTGCTTTCTTACCTCTAATATAAGGTCAATAAGTTCCGGAGTTAAATTCTTCTCTACATGAAGCTCTTTTGATAAAACATCATCTAAAACTCCATATACTTTATTCATTTCTTGTAGAACTTTATAAGTAAATGATACTAAAGCATATGATTCTGAGCCTTGAATCCTTTTATAGTAAAGATCGGTCAAATCCCAAACATATCTAATTGCCTCGCTCATATTAAAATCATTATCCATAGATTCATACCATTTTGAAAGTAAGTTCCTTAAATTACTAAAGCTTTCAATATCTTCATTTCCCATATATATTGTATAGTCCTCTTTTTTAAGTCTCTTAACAACCTCTTGAGAAATTGCATTTAATCTTTCATAAAGTCTTTTTGCTTGATTTAAGCTTTGTTCAGAATATTCTATTATTGCCCTATAATGAGAACTCAAAAGCCAAAGCCTCAATATATTGCTCCCCCATGTTGATATAGCATCATTTAATGATATTATATTACCAAGGCTTTTGCTCATCTTCTCCCCTTTTATTGTTAACATACTTGTATGAAGCCAATATTTAACCCATGGAGATGAACCAAAATAAGATTCGCTTTGCGCTATTTCATTTTCATGATGGGGGAAAATTAAATCAGATCCCCCTCCATGTATGTCTATTTTACTACCCAAATACCTAGAACTCATTACGCTACATTCTATATGCCATCCTGGTCTTCCTTTACCCCAAGGACTTTCCCAATATGGTTCTCCTTCTTTATATGATTTCCATAAAGCAAAATCATAAGGATTTTTCTTTTCAGAAACTATTCCTTCCCCTTGATTCCAATATGCTTTATTAAAATTGTTGCTCAACCTACCATAATTTGGGTACTTATCTACACTAAAGTAAACACTACCACTTTGAGCTACATACGCGTAACCTTTATCTATTAATCCCTGTATAAAGTCTATTATTTCTGATATATGATGAGTCACTCTGGGATGCAAATCTATTTTTATGTTAAGCTTATTTAAGTTATCTAAATAATCTTTTGAATAAATATTAGCTATGTCTTCCCAATTTGAGTTCGTCTCCTTGGCTTTATTGATGATTTTATCATCTATGTCTGTAATGTTTTGCACGTAAGCTACATTATATCCTTTTAACGATAAATATCTCCTTATAGCATCAAAAACTACAAAGGTCCTTGCATGACCTATATGAGTGTAATCATAAACAGTTGGACCACATACATACATGTTTACTAACGATTCGTTCCATGGGTTAAATATCTCAATTTTTTTCCCGTAAGTGTTTTGTATACGCAACACAATTATTTACCACCAGTTTCTTTGTGCTTTTGAAGAAAATAAAGGTTTACAAAATTAAATTTATAAAGTCTTGATACAATAAAGAAATTGATCACTAGCAAGTGGTTAAAATGGCTAGAGTAAGAATTAAGGATATATTTGCAGGCTCTAGACCTTGGTCCCTTCCAATGTTTATTGCAACATATTTGATAGGTATCTTTTTAGGAATGACGTATTTTAAAGGCCTTAATGTTTATATGGTCATGCTCATAATATTAGGTGCTATCGGCGAATTATTCCTTCACATGATGACAAACATTATAAATGATTATTATGATTATATTAAAAAAATAGATAAGTTAAATAACATACAAGAAAAAAGGTTCCACCTTGCCCTACATACAGAATTAAAACCAGAAGAAGTAAAAAACATAGCATTAATTCTTGGTAGTATAGCTATTTTTATAGGAATAATAATAGCTATTCTTGGTAGACCTTTAGCACTAATCTTAGGTCTTATAGGTTTTCTGATAGGTATAGAGTACAGTGCTCCTCCTTTATATTTAAAATATAAGGCTTTGGGAGATTTTTCCGTCATAATATCAATGCTACTTCTCTCCTTAGCAGGATTTTATTTATATACAGGTAGGATTTCTATTATAGGGTCTTTAATTGGACTTCCAATAGCAATTTTAATAGATGATGTATTAATGGCAAATAATATAAGAGATATAAAAAGAGATAACATTTCTAACATAAAGACACTTCCCATATTATTAGGCTATAATAAATCAAAATATCTTTACGTATATTTAATTATTTTAGCTTATATAATTTTAGGACTTCTTATTTTGTTTAAAATACTACCTATTTATTCTCTTATAGAGTTGCTAACATTACCTCAATCAACTAAAATAATATTAACATCACTTAAAGACAGATTTGATTTTCTTGATGTATTGACAGCTAAACTGGTATTAAACTTTGGAATTTTACTAATTATTTCATTAATAGTTTCATATATAATAGAAATTCAGATTCCTAGTTTTGCTTTATAATCTTTATATAAAGATGTTATATATGAAACCCAATCATTTAGTTCTAGAGGACTTTGTGGATAAATATCGTAAGCCTTCTGAGCCTTCTTCATATAATCTGCAACTATAACTAATTTTGATAAAAGCGATGGTCTACCAAGCATTTTTAAGGCTAATGTAGCTTTCTCTAAAACTCCCATATTAGCACTTAATTCACCCGTTACGCTTGTCTCATAGGCATCCTGTGCTTTCATTATCCCATGTTTTAATCCATATTGTATATCATCATTCGATAACCTTTGCAAAAATATTCTAAATATGTCTAGACCAGCCTGCCTTTTCCCTATGGCTTTCATATATTTAAGATTTGCTCCCCAGAGGCTTTTTGCTGAAAAATCTTTGTTTTGAAATGCCTCAACAATGGTTTGGTAAGCATAATATGAAGAAGCAAAGGCGTATCCCATACCTCCTCCATGAACTGGGTTTACAGTATATCCATTATCTCCTATACCTATAAAATTATTCCATACTAAGGTGTTTGCAGGTCTTCTTGTTGGAACTTTTGAGCCAGAAGCGTTAATAACGCTTGTATAGTTTTTAACTAAATCGATTTGTTCAAGTCTTGTTTTAAATATAGTATTGGGAGCAGGATAATTCATACCTCCTTGAACTCCCAGGCCGATGTTTGCTTTATCCTTACCTTCAGGGAAGTACCACCAATAACCTCCTGGTGAAATTTCTTGGTCTAAATAAATTCTCAAATAGTTAGGTTCTTCTACTTCATAATTTAATTCCCTTATTTCTCTATATGCTATGTTAGTGTCTAAAGGATTTAATGGTTCATTTGGTGGCCATTCTTTTGGTAGAAGCCTTCTCAAAAGTCCCCCATTACCTGTTGCGTCAACAATTATATTTCCTTCAAAAATAGCGTTTTCTCCATTTGGCATTATAGCGTTAACTCCAACTAACTTGTTTTCTTGAATTTTTGGATTAGTAACTCTTGTCTTTAAAAATATTGAAATACCTGATTTTTCGGCTTCCTTCACAAGTTTTCTTCCATATTGGTTTCTATTTATTACAAAACCTTCTCCATTAACCCTTAAGACAATATCTTTTTTAGGGCTTATTATATCTATGCCGTCAACCTTTTGGCTTAATTCCTTTCCTTCAGGATAAGGGAGTCCTGTTTCTTCGAAATGATGTTTCCCTATAGCATCTCCACAAGGCTTTCCCCAAAGACCATCTTCGTCAACCATGTCAATTCCTGCAATATTCAAACCGCTGTTTCTTAAAAAATAAGCCAATGTAGACCCTGCTGGACCTAAGCCCACTATCACTACATCGAATTTATAGCTCTTTGTCAAATTAATTCCCCAACTTTAATTTAACGTATAAAGTTTAAAAAGAAAAATCTAAGTATTTATACTAAATTATAAAAATATTTAAAATTATATATTTAATTTTAATAACTTGTTTTTAATTGTGCCCTCAGTTCAGCCTTATCATCAAAGTCAGTGGTAATACCATTCTTCATTGGGCATTTAATATTACGAAAAATAGTAGTAAAAAGCTTACTATAGTTTTTTATTGTAAACTCCCCGGTTAACAATGATTACTACTTAAGCTTTTTAGAAAAATGATTAATATTATCAATAATATTAAAATATAATGTCATAAAAATATTATTTTAAACATTAACTAGCGTATTTATATACCCCCTTTATACAATAATTATTTGGTGAAAAACATTGAGTTTATCTAGTTCGAGTTCATCTAATGAAAATTATGTTATTAGTGACGATGAAAAATTGTGGGCCTTCATAGCCTGGCTTATTCCTTTAATAGGTGGAATCCTTGCATTAGTACTTAAACCTAGTTACAAATTTGCTAAATATTGGTCTTATTTATCGATATCATTTTTTATAATAATTATTATAGCTAATGTTATCACTATTTTATTAAGATTTATACCTATCCTTGACCTCTTTATATCAATTCTTATTGGTCTTGGATTATTTATAGTATGGATTCTAGGAATATTAAAATCTTTGCAAAAGGTCTATTGGAAACCTAAGGTAATTTATGATATAGCGCAATTATTAGGTATAGAGCATGCCGTCGTCAACAGTTTCCGATAAACCGTGAAGTTTATAATACTTGTATACACATTTAATTATGGTGCTGAACGATGCTGAGGCCTAAGGAAGTATGCCAACGCTTAGGAATATCATACCGTACGTTACAGAGCT
>NZ_JBMFIW010000017.1:0-36068 GCF_049974385.1 Caldisphaera sp.
CATCGTTCAGCACCATAATTAAATGTGTATACAAGTATTATAAACTTCACGGTTTATCGGAAACTGTTGACGACGGCTCCAAAACTATACCTCCAACATTTCCTTCATTCTTTATCATGTATTCTAAATAATCTGCGCATGCTAAATTACATTCAGGATACTTTAATTTGAAAGGACATCTATAACAATAGGGAGGAGGGCCATGCAAAACGTGCGAGGAAGAATAAACGTTATCAACTGCTCCCCTTCTAAAATCTCCTGTCAATGAAATGCTACCCATGGTTGCTCCATGATATGAATTGTAGTTTGAAATTATCTTTATTTTTCCATCCTTTTTATGGAAAAGTCTGATTATTTTAATTGCAGTTTCATTGGCATCAGTTCCTGAAGTTCCAAAAAAGTACTTAGTAAGATTATCTGGCAATACGGATTTTAATTCAGATGAAACCTTTGCTCTAATTTCCGTCGCATATCCAGGTTGTACATATTCTAAAGTATTTAGTTGATCATAAACCGCCTTAGCGATCCTTTTATTAGCATGTCCTAAGTTTGAGCACATTAATTGAGATGAAAAATCGAGATATTTTTTACCTTCAGAGTCCTCAAAATAACAATCGTACGCTTTTGTTATGACTAAAGGATTCCAACCAGCTTGTTTTCTCCAGGTACCATATGTAAGGTCAGTAACAGTCTTTTTTACATCAAAGCTTTTTTCTGTGGACATTTTAACACACTAATAAGTATACAAAATTTTAAACTATATAAAACTTTGTCTTTTTACAATTTTATTTTGTAAGAACAAATTCTATTTGCGATAAGGCACATTAGTTTTATAAATTTAGAAAAATTTAAATAATTTTCATATATATTATAAATATTGGGGGGCTATTGGAAAAAACTAATACTGAATTCGAAGAAAATTATGAATTCGAAGAAAATTTAATATCTTATGTTACATCATTTAAAATCAAGAAAAAATTAATTAAAAATAGAAAAATATCTTGAAAAAAACTCCCTTAGATTAGAACTTCCTAATAAGGAGTTTGAAGACATTCCAGTAAAGCCTCCAATATATGTCGACCAGAATTTAAAAGAGAAATTAGAAAGCTCTATATTATTAAAAACTTTTCTCTATCACCTTTTTAATTCAATTCAAGGAATTTTCTTTGAAAATGCATTTATAGAAATAACATATATAGATGATGCTAAAATTAATAGGTTTTCTTCTGTTGACATATCAAAAGGTAAAGATTCTAAAATACAAGGAGACCTGCTATTAGAAGGATCATTAATTAACGTTATTTTATACACAGTAGATGTTATAACAATTTTTTTGATTTTTGAAAATGAGTCTAAAGGAATATACGATATAAGAACATTTGCTCATCTGCAACACCCTAGACACCTATACATTCAATACCAAAAGGAAAATAAAGAAGAAACGAATCTAATATCTAACAATTTAATAGAACTTACCCTTATGGAACTTACCTTTAAATTAGTTTATGATAGGCTAGGAGAAAATAAAGAAGAAATGGAAAGGTATCTTAAAGATAATTATAGAGGAAGAACTTACACCTCGTTTTACGGAAAAATTTGTAATAATAAATTAGATACAATACATAAATATATTCCAATGATAGTTGAAGGATATACTAATTTCTATATTAAAGACCCCCGAAAAATTTGTGGAGAAATACGACCAATCTCAAACAAATGATACTGAGATATTTTTGACCGATAAGACTTTCGTTGTATATGGAATTTGTAAAGCAAATAGCCATAAAATGAGGAGTGATAGCAAAGATTTTATCTCATTTGGGTCTTTAATAGGACTATTAGTTACATATATTAATCTTTATCAACATGAACATTTTGAGGTCATTAGTAGAATCAAATATAAGAATATATCAAATAGAGAAATTTTTCAAAGGCTAGATTATATCTTATCTTCAGCATCCATACTATATGATCCCAATTTTATAGAAACACCTTTTTTAAAGAGATTAGTTAGATATTTATTTAAAGAGTATAATTATTACGAATTTTATGAATCTCTAACAGCTACCATGAATAATTTATTTTTCTCAAGAACACAAAAATTACTAATATATTTAACAATAGCTGTAATTTTAACAGGCACACTGTCTATATTAATAATACTAAGATAAAATCAATTATACAAGTGTGTTAATGTACTAATCTTTCCCGTCGACCTTGTCCTCAAGGCATGATAATATTATGAGTGTTTTAAAAGCGAAGCCATATCTTGTTATTAATTATTTCATTTATTATTTGGATAAAATATGCGGCGGCCGGGATTTGAACCCGGGACCTCTGGCGTGGCGGGCCAGCGTCCTAATCCAGGCTAGACTACCGCCGCTCTCACTAACTATAACAACTTATTAGGGTTTTTAAGTTAAACCTTTACATCACATATTAATAAAAATTTTAAACAAATATAGATAACTGCGAAATTTGACTAAGAAATTGGTGGAAAGCATGATAAAATTCAAATGGGTTTACAACAACGATGAGATAAATTTTGGACCATCTTCCTTAGATAACTTAAGAAATTACCTAAATAATGTTAAAAAAGTAATAATTGCAACAGGTAAGACCTCTGCAAAAGCAAGCGGTGCATTAGATGATACAATAAAAATATTAAAAGAATTTAATATACAATATGCAATATTTGATAATGTATCTCCAAATCCATTGTCATCCCAAGCAGATGAACTTGCAAAAATTATTGTTTCTTATAGTGCTGATATAATAATAGCTATTGGTGGGGGTAGCGTTATAGATACAGCAAAGTTAGGTTCGGCAGTAGCTGCTAATGGTGGAAAAACAATAGATTACCTATATAATAAAAGAAAGGTAGAAAAAATAATACCTGTATACGCAGTTAATTTAACGCATGGAACTGGAACTGAAGCTAATAGATATGCTAACACAACAGATACAGAAAGAGGGGATAAACTTGGTAATGCCATTTGCTATCCAAAAGCTTCTTTCGATGATCCAAAATATACATTAAGCATGTCAAAGGAAGAAGTTTTATGCACAACGTTTGATGCTTTCTATCATGCATATGAGTCAACTACCACCTCAGGCAGTTCTCCTTTAGTACAAATGCTATCAGAAGAAGCTGCGAAACAAATTAAAGAAAATTTACCTCTTGCTGTACAAAACTTAAATGATGTAAATCCAAGATATTATCTTCTCTATGCCTCAATGATAGCTGGAGTCTCCATAGATTTAAATCCAACAAATATAATTCATGCATTAGAAAACATAATGAGCGGTTTAGTACCATCATTACCTCATGGATGCGGACTAGCTATTATAGGACCATTATTAGCTCCATTGATACACAAGTCTTCACCAAATGAATCAACAAAAATATTAAAAACATTAAATCCTGATATTAAACCAAATTCTGATCCTTCTATTGTAACTAAAATATTGACAGAATTTCAAAGTTCCGTAGGCTTTAATAAAAAGCTTAGCGATTATGGTTTTGGACATGATATGTTAAGAGAATCTATAAGAAGGGCATTTTCTAATCCAGTCGTTGCCGATAGGCTAAGAAATAGGCTTTATGGAGTTAATATAGATGAAAAAGTCCTAATTAATATGTTAGAAAATTCCATTTAATTCTTAAGCTCACAAATTTAAACTGCGAATTTTACGATACTTTTTGTAAAGACTTAAGAGGTGCCGTTGGTGGCGAGAAGAAGGAAAAAGAAATCATTAAAGCCAAAAAGGCCAAGACATCCAAGTAGGTATTTCCAATGTCCAAGATGCGGATCTATGACCTTAACTATAGACTTTGTTAAAATAAAAGGAAATGAAGAAGAAAAAATGGCAATAGCAAAATGTGGAAACTGCCATCTATACTGCGAGCTTAAGGTTCCTAAAGTTTTAGACAGAGTAGATGTTTATAATAAAATAGTTGATTTAAGCTATGATAATAAATTAAATGAGTGCGAAAAAACACAAGAAGAAATTGAGACTGAAGAAACAAGTGAGACTGAAGAGGAGGCAGATGCTAAACAATGATATATTTAGATATTATATGGGTGGAATATTGAAGGATAGAGTATTTAAAAAATTATTAGAAGAAAAGAAAAATAAAATACATCTAACATTAATAGATCCAGATAAAACCTCACCTGAAATGGCAAGATTAATATCTTTGAGCGCATATAAAGCTGGATCTAGCGCGATTTTAATTGGTGGCTCTTTGGGAGTTTATGAGCCTCATTTAACAGAACTTGTAAAATCTTGCAAAGAATCTGGTTTACCAGTAATATTATTTCCAGGTAACATTAATGGTTTAACGGCATCTGCAGATGCAGTTTTATTTATGCTTTTGTTGAATAGTGATGATCCTTATTATATAGGTGGAGTGCAAGCTCAAGCGGCACCTATAATATTAAGAATGGGACTTGAAACAATACCAACAGCATATATAATAATAGGTCATGGAGGTGCTGCAGGATATATAGGAAAAGCAAGACCAATTCCTTATGAAAGAGGCGATATAGCAGCTGCCTATTCTCTAGCAGGAGCAATGCTAGGAGCTAAAGTAATTTATTTAGAAGCGGGTAGCGGAGCTCCTTATCCAATACCACCTCAAACCATATCTTTAGTTAGAAGGGCTTTAGACCAAATAGAATATAACGGTTTATTAATAGTTGGCGGAGGTATAAATAGTCCTGAGGCAGCCAGAGAAGCTATAAAGGCTGGAGCTGATGGAATAGTTAATGGTACGATCGTTGAAAAAGATCCAAATTCTATATACCATATGATAAAAGCGGTTAAGAATTAAAACTGATACGAAACAAATTAAAAGGCCAGCAAATATAATATAAGCGGTGAAAGGATGTCAACAAAACCCAAGAAAAGATCATCAAAGAAAAAACAAACATCGCCTATGACATCTGCTGGATTAATAGCATTCTATGAAGACTATGATAGCAAAATAGAAATATCGCCTATGACGTTGATAATAATATCAGTTGCCATAGCAATTATAGTAATCTTTGCTAGATTAATCTAAATCTACAAAAATATAATTTGTTCTTGCTTTTCTTAAGAGTTATCAGAGTTATTTTGCGAAGGAATTCAATTAAAAAACTATTAAAAGTTCCTTCATACTACATGTATTAAACAGATTTCATAGCCATTAAGGATAGGTAAACTTGCTTTACATTAAAACCTATAATTGTTAAGAAATCTCATGTTTTACTAAAATTTCTCTTAAATAGCTGCTATAATCCATCTCCATAATTTCTTCTATTATTTTATTTAAATCACTTATGGTTATCTTACCTGATAAATCTCTAAATCTGTTAGATTTTATAGCTATTTTAAGAGCATATGTGTGAGAACATCCTTTGTAAGTTCTTTTTTCTATCTGCATCCTAAATCCTTTACAACTGCAATATAAAGGTGAACCCTTTGAAGATAATATTAAGTGATCTCCATGCTTTCCCATGTAGACCCATAACTCAGGATATTTACTTATTAAAATAAACCTGTTAGATAAACCAATTTCATTAACCCTTTTTGACCAACTGCTAGGTATCTCTATAAAAGAATTTTCATTGATTTCATATATCTTTTGATTTTCTTTTGAGTTCGATAACATCATAACCACAGCTTTCTCTTCCTATAACTATGTAATCGGCCAAATTCAAAAATATTCCTGTTTCAACAACTCCTGGAATTGATCTAAGCATATCATCATAATATTTTGGTTCATCCATAGGTCCTGTATATACGTCTATAATAAAGCCGCCCCAATCGCTTATTATAGGTCCATCTTTTGCTTGGCATTGCCTAATTTCATATTTTATATTTTTCTTTTTTAAAATATTTGAAATATATGGATAAGCCTTTGGCACAACTTCTATTGGTACAGGTCTTTTTTCTCCAAGCTTATTTACCAATTTTTCTTCGCTAACGACAAATATATTAATACTCCCTGAATACGCTAAAATTTTTTCACCTAATAAAGCAGCTCCTCTACCTTTAATCATCTCCCCTTGTCTTGTAACTTCATCTGCACCATCTATATAGATATAGCTATCTTTCTGATTATACTCAATTGCTTCTAAGCCCAAAGAAGATAAAAACAATGAAGTGGAGCTACTTGAACTTATCAATTTCTTGTTCATTAACAAATCAACTGATTCCTTTATAAATGCCTGTGTTGTGGAACCCGTTCCAAGTCCTACAATTTTATAATTTGATATAAATTTCTTAACTAATTCCAAAGCGCCTTTAGCTGCTTCTCTCTTTGCATCACATTGCATTGTTCTTTCCCTTTTATTTGATAGATAATATGCTTAAATTTTAACATTTTCTATATAATAAATAACGTCTAAACTTTTTCCTTTGAAACTAAGTTATTAAAAATAATGAAATAAATAATGTTGATAATAGCTTAAATTTGAATTTTCTATTAAGAGAAAATATATTATTTCATATAAATATTGTTCAATAGAAAATTCAAATTTAAATATAATATCTTCTTTTCTCTTAATAATTATATGGTGATAAGAATGCAAGATGAAGGTCCACCTGTTATCACAATTTGTCCTGGTCTTCAGCCTAAAGTATATCCTAAAGATAATGTAAGCAAAGCCGTGCAAGTAATGGTAGAAACTGGTATAGGTGCGGTAGCTGTTACTGATGAACAAGGAAAAATTATAGGGATTTTTACTGAAAGGGATTTGTTAAATAAAGTATTAGTTAAAGACAAAAAAACTGATGAAATAATTATTGGAGATGTTATGACTAGAAATCCAATTGTTGGCAATCCTTCATGGAGCGTTTTAAAAGCTATAAAAACTATGGCTTATTATGGTTTTAGACATCTGCCAATAGTAGATGATACAGGAAATTATTTGTGCATGGTATCTATAAGAGAGCTCGAAAAGTTTATAACACAAATAGATATTGGAGTTGAGCCTAGTGAAATTATTGGTGGGGATTGATTTTAATTATTGGTGAATTGTTTGAAAAAAATATTAATAACAAATGATGATGGAGTATATAGCAAAGGGTTAAAGTTACTTTACGAATCCGTAAAAGAATTAGGAGACGCTAAAATAGTTGCACCTGAAACACCAAAAAGCTCAACAGGTTTAGGAATTACATTGCACAAACCTTTAAGGCTTTATCCTATGGAAATCAATGGATTAAACATTTTTGCTACAAACGGTACACCTTCAGATATTATATATCTTGCCTTAAAAGAAATTTTTGATAAAATAGATTTAGTAGTTTCAGGGGTAAATATTGGAGATAATACAAGCGTTCAAGTTATTCTATCTAGTGGAACTGTTGGAGCAGCTGCTCAAGCAGCTATAGTAGGAATCCCATCAATTGCTTTTTCTGCCGATGTAAAAGAGGAAATGGAAATAACTAGAGAAGATTATTATAGCTATATAAATATAATAAATAAAACAATTTCTAAATATGTATTAGATAACGGATTTCCCAAAGGTGTTCATCTCTTAAATGTAAATTATCCATCTATTATTAATAGCAGTACTAAGGTAAAAATTGCTAAACCTGCTAATATTAAATTTACTCAGAAGATAAGCACAAATAAAGATCCTGCAGGAAGAAAATATTATTGGCTATATGGTTCCACTGTGAGACCCAAAAACGATACTGATGTTTATGCAGTGCACGTAGAAAAGGCTATTGCGATAACTCCTATTTACTTAGGTCTATTCCCTTATAGATTAAATAAAGACACCTTGCTCAAATTAAATGATCTAACAAATTTAATAACAAAGGAAATTAGAAGTTAACTGAAATTATTAATAAACTTTAATTTTTAAAATTTTAGATTATTCCCATACTTTTCTAGATATTCGCACCCCTTAATCAAAATATCAGTCGACCCTTTTAGGTCTCCAGAAAACTTATCCTTTTCTTTAAACCTAACTATCACAGGTTTATAATTAATTCTGGCTTCAACTAATGATGCCAATTTTTCTTCAGGAATTGGTTGATCTGGCCCTAAGACTATAACATCTGGTTTTATTGTTTCTATAGGTTTTATAATGTCCTTTTCATCCCCTAACATGGCTCTATAAACATATTTAATTGAGGAAACCATTTCTAATCTTGTATTTTCATCTAATATAGTTGGTCTACCTTTGTTTTTATATGCATTAATATCCCTGGCTATTACAACGTAAACCTTTCCAAATTGAGAGGCAAATTTTAATAAATGGATGTGACCAGGATGCAATATATCAAAAGTGCCAGCAACAAATACTTTTGCTTCCTTTAATGGGTTCTCAGGCCATTTTATATCTATTAAATTTAAGAACTTTAATGAATCTATAAGTCCTTCAGAATAAGAAATAGATATTAGCGCGTCATCTAATTTATCAATTTTTAAAAAATATTTTGCATCATCTAAATACGCTTTTACATTAACCAGCAAATTTGATACATCAAAACCCCTTTCTGTTATTGATTTCTTTTTTAATTCTAGATCAGACAAAGCATTTTCAACGTTGTTTATATATTTTTCTATTCTAAACTTGATATCATCCACTGTTTTTCCTCCTTCCTTCATAAATAGTTTTTTCTAGGTCTAAATAATTTAGCCTTTTTTGAAATTTATATATCAAACTAAATCCTTAAATAGATTCCCAACAAGAAATTAATATAATTATTAGAATTTAATAACAAAGATAACATAAAAATTTCATAAACTTCATTTATTTTTTGAACTATTAATTAATGCGTTATATTCTAAAGCTAAATCCCTTCTTACTATATCACCCTTAGGCTTTAATTCTTTCCAAGCCATTGCCCTAAACCTATAAATCCTTGTTCTGTTATCAAGCCAACAGTCAGGCCATAAACCAGCCTTTAAGCACGTCTCAGACAAAAATGTTTCTTTATCCCATAGATTTTCGACAGGTACTTGGGGTAATAATAAACCTCTATGATATCCTCTTTCTGCAACTAGGCCATCTCTACCTATGACTACAAAGCTAATCCTCCCTTCTTTATCCAATGGGGCTTCTTCAAGTTTTGATAAAACAGAAACCTCAAAAGTAACGGTATCTAGCTCATATTCGTCCATAGGGTTAAATCTTGGATCATTAAATGCGGATTCTACAGATACTTCTATAACAGTTTTAGCTAAAGGTTTTATTGGCTCAATAAATCCTATACATCCCCTCAAGCTATGCTGTTCTTCTGAATAATATGTCTCTATAGTTGTAAATGCAGCTCCAGGTCTATACAAAATTTTAGGTAAATTTTCTGGCACTTTCATTAGCTCTTTATTTTTGAAATAATATTCAACGCTTTGCCTTGCTAATTTTACTAAAATTTTTCCTATATCATCATTAATTTCGTCTGGATCAACTGGCTTATTTAGATTTTCCTCACTCATTGTTAATCCCATAATATTATTTATCTAAGAAAGTTAATATAGAATATTTATTTTTATTTGTTTTTTAATAAGATAAAGTATATTTTACGTTAATTAAATTTTTAAATAACCTATAATCCTGGATTTACCAGATTTGGCATTAACATCAGCAACAATAATTCTTTTAAACTTAGGCATAGGTTTTGTTAATTCTACTTTTGCCTTATCACCAAATTTTAATTGACCCATTAAAATAACTCCGCCAGAGATAAAATGATATTGACCATTTTCTTTAATTTCACTCCACGGATATTTTACGAATTCCCCCTCAAATGACTTTAACCATTTTTTGTCTTCAGGAATTAATGCGTAAGTATCTTTTACATCATCTGCCTTAACATTTTTTAAAGCTAAACCTACCCTAACCCCTGGTCCAACACTCTCTTGATCTTCATCTAATACTTGTATACTCTTTACTTCAACGGGTTGCATTGACGGGAGAGCAATCATCTTATCATGAACTTTTAAATCCATAAATGTAAAGCCCAGCATAACAGCACCAACACCTTTAACTGTAAAAACTCTATCTATATACACAAAATCTTCTTTTCTTGATTCTGGTTCTTGGTACTTTATTTCATTTTCATAATCGGAGCTTACTTTAACATTTATATTAGATGATTCTATAAGCTTCTTAATTAAATTTATGTTATTATGAATTGCTATAGAATCAATACCAGATGAATTTGCTGCTAATAACAATTCTCCATCTTTCCAATCTAAATTGTCATTTAGCAATATTATTATCTTATTTGATAAAGAGATTGCAACTAAAGTGTTTATAATAGATAAAGGGTATTGTGTTGGGACTATAGTAGATAAAATGTAATCATTTTGCTTTCTATAATATATATTTAAATCGCCCTTGTCCTGAAGTTTACCCATTTTTTCTGCAGCTTGCTTTGTTTTATCTTCACTTGGTGAAACTATTGATATTATGCCTCCTCTCACGCTTATCCGCCTAATTAAACCCTACTTTGATCATAATTATATCTTTATTATACTCTATGCATAATTATTTCCTTAATAGAAAAATATACTATTATATAAAATCTTCAATTTTTATTAACTAATGTAGGAGGAAAATTGATGCAAAAGCTAATAGACGCGTATGGAAGGCCTCTAGAAAATCTAAGAATTGCTGTAACTAGGGAATGTAACTACAATTGTATATTTTGCCATTTGGAAGGAGATCCTATAGGCAAGCCTCAAAAAATAGGAACGATGCCTCCAGAATTAACACCCTATGATTATTCTATAATAGCTGAGGCTGCAACAAAGATAGGCATAAATGGATTTAAGATAACGGGGGGCGAGCCTTTAGTTAGAAACGATATAGTAGATATAATTGATAATATAAGAAAATATTCTGAAAACTCGGATATATCTATGACTACAAATGGTTACTTGCTTGATATATATGCTAAAAAACTAAAGGATGCAGGATTAAATAGAGTAAACATATCAATACATTCTCTAAATAGAGAAATCTATTATAAAATAACAGGCGTTGATGGTTTAGAAAAAGCACTAAATGGACTTGAGGCCGCTATAGAAAATGGGCTAAAAGTTAAGATAAATACATCAATAGTAAATGGATTAAACGATAGAGAGGTAATGGATTTAGTAGAGTTTGCTGCAAGTAAAGGGGTAACACTACAGCTTATAGAACTCCAACCGATCAATTTCGGTTCAAAACAATTTAGTAGTTTACATTACCCTCTCTCATTAATAGAAAACCTCCTAATTAAGAAAGGAGCAAACGTAATTTTAAGGAAACTGCATAATAGACCTATTTATAAGCTGCCTAACGGAGCAATAGTCGAAGTTGTAAAATCTTATAATAATCCCTTGTTTTGCGCTGGCTGTATGAGGGTGAGACTATTAGCCGATGGCACATTAATTCCTTGCATTAATTGGAGAAAACCAGGAGTAAATCTCTTACCTAAAATTAGAAATAAACCTAGGGATATTGCAATTAAAAATACAATAAATGCCTTTATTGAAGTAAACACTCTTAGAAAACCTTATGTATTGTATAATCTAAACACAAACCAATATGTTAGTAATGGCAGGGACCTTAGGTTAAAGATACCCAAAAAATTAAGTTAAAAATTTAATCTATTGAATTTATATTCTCAGGTTTCATAGAGCCTGATAATAAAAGCAACACACTTAAAACTAAAAGAGATGAGACAAACAGATTCCAACCATATATCGCTGATAATATTATTGTTATTCCTGATAAAAATCCTCCCCCCATTGCAAGACCAGCATCTGTTGTAAAGGGACAAACTTCGTTTTGCTGTCTGAAATAAAAAGACATTATAGACACAACTACAGATGAAGATATTAATCCTACTAAGGGAGATGTGAATAAAGAGATTAACGGAATAGCTACCATAACAAATGCATGCAATTTTTTAGTTATAAAACCCATAGACACAGTCGATAAAAGAAGAAATACAAAGAAAAGAATTTTTTCAAACAACAAAGGAAGTTGCATAAAATAGATAAAAGAAGTAGCAAGGAGCGATGAAGGTATTATTGCTTTGAAATCATTTAATGTAACATAAATTAAAGATAATGCTAGTAAAATTAGAGAAATAATCTTTAACTGTGTAAATATAAAAACTATAGATATTAAAGATAATGTGACATAAACAAAATAATATTTCCTTTTTAAAAATACTATTGGTTCAATTATTGATATCAAAAATATAGCAGAAGATATCATAATATAATGCATAAATATTATAGAAAGAGTAAATAGTAGGGCTGATATTGAATAAAAAACGCATACATAGAACCAAACGCCTTTACATAAATTACTCATTTAATTCACCTTATAAAAATCTTGCTAAAATGAAAAATGTTGCTAAAACTGAATTGGCGAACTTAAATACTGATAGAGCGTTATCCTTTGATGGAGATCCCATAAACTTCTTTATTTTTAATAGTGCTATCAAAACAAATATTGTTGATAATGATGCAGCTATTAAACCCCTCCCTTCCAATAAATAGAAAAGCCATACCAATACATCTAAAGAAATTATAGAAAATATAACTAAACTTCCAAAGGTCTTTTCATTAGACACTACTGGAAGCATTGGAATAGATGCGTTCTTATAATCATCTATATGATAATAAACTATAAACCAAATATGCATAGGAATCCATGCTAATACTATTAACGCAAGCAAAATACCTCCTATACCGAGACTACCTGTTGCTGCAGCCCAACCACCTAAAGACGGCATTGCCCCTGCCACTCCTCCAAACAAGATATTTGAAGCTGTTGTTCTCTTTGTCAACTCAGTATAACCTATTATATCAAACAAAAGACCCATAATTATAGCAAATACAACATATTTGTTTATAAAATCAGCTGCTATGATACCAATGAGTATAAGCAATATGATTCCCAATATAGCTTCTCCTTTTGATAATTGCCTAGATGGTAAAGGTCTATTTCTTGTTCTTTTCATTATAGAATCTATATCAATCTCCAAGTACATATTAAGAGCTGTTACTCCTCCTATACCTCCTATACCCACGGGTATCAATAAAAGGAGATCTCTTATGTTAATTGGTGTACCTGCAGCAAAATACGCACCAAAAACTGTAACAAGCAATAGCCCAAGCTGCGCTGGTTTGGTCATTTCTAACAGAGCCTTTAATTTTTTAATAAAGCTCATTATTAGTCCCTCAATTTAACTTATTTATATTTAGCTTATATAGTTGGACTTATACTTATTAAATTCCAATTAATAGTATATTTTGTTTCTAATATTTATCCACACATAAAAATTTAAACCAATTTCACAGTTTAAATATTAGGTGATACTCTTTTGCCATCAAAAGATGAAAATCAGCAAAAAGTAGAAAATAAACCTGAGGATAGTAAGCCTAAAGATAGTAAAACACCTAAATATATAGGTATAACATTAATAGCAATTGGAGTTGCATTACTAATCTTTGTATTTTATGAGGCCTATCTCTCTTTTTTAAACCCAGGTTTTATAAGCAATTTGAATTCTTTAACTTCATCAAATACTATTCCAATATCTTTTACTGCTGAAGCTCTAGTAATATTACTAATTAAAGTCGCATTCTTAGGTATAGCTTTAGCTGCAGGCTCTACTATATTATCAAAAGGAGTAGAGTTAATTAAATAATGGGGATCTGATTGAAACTTGGCATATTAGCAACTGTTGCTGGTTTAATTTTGTTAGGGCTTGCTGCCTATCCATTATACGGATTTGTTACCGGTTTTTTAAAAAATCCTTTAAATATAACAGAAACCCAAACTAATTGTAATGGTACTATTGGAATACTATTTAATATAAAATATAATAATGAAGTTGAAGTAGATAATGCAACAATAGATTTAAAATTAATATATAGCAATGGAAAATCAGTTAATAATATATTATTTTCTGGGAATTTATTTCAGAATGAAACTATTTACAAATGTGTTCCAGCATACTATTTTGAAAACGCAGTTCAATATGAATTTAGTATAACAGGGAAAATAGGAGGATTATATAACTTTAACTTAACAGAAGTGAACAAAATTGGATAAAGAAAAAATATATTGGATAGTAAAACAAGTATTCTTAGGAATTTTAGAAGGAATATTTTATTCAATAATTTACGTTTATCTCTTACCATATCTATTAACTCTATTATCATCGTCTTTAAGCAGCCAAATTCCTCTCTTAGCATTACCTTTTTCATCTGAAATATACATATACATAGGATTATTTGTTGGATTAGATGTTGTTGCTAGAATAATGAAAGGTACAATATATAATCCATTGCTAAGGGCCTCCTCTTCTTTACTAGGATTACTTATAGTTTTAAGCTATTTTAACGGAGGTGTATTAAGTGTTGGACCTATATCAACAAATGGTGGACAAGTCTACATGACTTTAGATCTATCCCTAATACTGTTAATTTACGTAGCATTTATTATAGCTCCTGGAATTATAATTCCCTTTATAGAATACTTTGTTGAGAATAAACGTTAAAAATTTTTAAGATTAAATAAAATAAATGCTATTAAGTGATTGAATTGAAGAACCCAAAAGAAGATTTAAATGAATTAATAAAGCATATATTAATAAAATCTGATTTATCAATTTATGTTAAAGATTATATAAAAAAGCTTAAAATTGATAGAATGGCTAATAAGAAATTTATATTAATATCTTTCGGAAAAGGAGCATCATCAATGGTTAACGGAGCAATTGAGATGCTAAACGATAAAATTGAGGGAGGAGTCGTTGTTATACCTAAAGGAACAAAAAGGCCTAAAGGAAACTTAGAAGTTATAGAATCAAGCCATCCAATCCCAGATGAAAATAGCATTAAGGCTGCAGATTCAATTATAGAGTGGACTAAAATCAGGGGAAACATAGGGTTTCTATTTTTAATATCAGGTGGAGGCTCTTCTCTCGTCGAAAAACCCTTAAGACCTATAACTTTAGATGATCTGAAAGAATTAAATAAAATACTTTTAAATTCAGGAGCAAGCATTTCTGAGATAAATACTGTTAGAAAACATGTTTCCCAAATAAAAGGAGGAAGGCTTGCAACATTTGTATATCCAAAAAAGGCTTACGGTCTATATGCCAGTGATGTTCCAGGAGATATATTAGATCAAATAGCCTCAGGGCCAACAGTTCCAGACACTACAACATTTAATGATGCATTTAATGTGATAATAAATTATAATTTAAAAGAATCTATACCTAAATCAGTTTTAAAAGTATTAATTGATGGAGTCAATAGAAAAATAAGAGATACGCCGAAGCCTAACGATAAAATATTTAAAAAAATTAAGAATGAAATAATAGCAAAAAATGAATCAATATTGAAACATATATCAAAACTATTGAAAGGCAAAGGATACAAAACTATTATACTGACATCGAGAATTGAAGGAGAGTCTAAAGATGTTGGGTATGCTTTAGCCTCAATAACATTAGATTCAATAAATAAAGGTCTTCCATTAAGACCTCCAATCGCATTAATCCTAGGAGGAGAAACAAGCGTTACAGTAAAAGGAAAAGGCATTGGAGGGAGAAATATGGAATTAGCTCTAGCTTGGGGGTTAAAGGTTAATGAGCAGATTTCATACAAAAGAGCGGCGATATTAGCTTTTGCAACCGATGGTATTGATGGCCCAACCGATTCTGCAGGAACCTTATTATCTAGTGAAGATATAAATTACATAAAATCCCTTGGAATAGATATTAAAAAAGAATTAAAAGATAATAATAGCTATTATGTTTTAAATAAAGCAAGCCTGCTAATAAAAACTGGACCTACAGGATCTAATTTAAACAATATAATAGTTGTTGCAATAAAATAAAAAAATTTATTTATTTTATTTATTCTTTAGCCCTCTTAATGGCACTCATGATTTCCGCCTTAGCTTTATCTACTCCTTCCCAACCTGTTACCTTAACCCATTTACCAGGCTCTAGTTCCTTATAATGTTCAAAGAAATGAGATATTTTCTTTTTTAGGAAATCAGGAATATCCTTAACATCATTCCAAGAACCATAAATTGGGTCAAGTTTTTCTTTAGGAACTGCTATAATTTTAGCATCAGGACCTTCTTCATCCTGCATTACTAATACTCCAATTGGCTTTGCTTCTATTATTGTTCCAGGCATTACTGGTTCTCTGCTAATTAGTAATAGATCTATAGGATCTCCATCTTCAGATTTTGTTCCGGGAATGAAACCATAATTGAATGGATAAGACATACTTGTATATAAGAATCTATCAACTTTTACTAAACAACTTTCTTCATCTAACTCATATTTAACGCTACTATTCATAGGAATTTCTATAAACATATTTACTAAATCAGGAGCTTTACTTCCAGGGCCTAGTTTTTCAAGACACACGAGTTTCTCACCTATTATTATTAAGGATGCGTTATATTTAAAAGTTAAACTGCTACAAATATGTATGACGACCCAAATAGGGGAGGAGGATGAATATGTCAAAGTCAAGCTATGTGTTGTTTGATGTGCCAGAAGATCTGGCAGAGGAAGTATATAAGGTAGTTAGCAAGGCAAAAGAAAGTGGTAAAATAAAGAAAGGAACTAATGAAACAACAAAAGCCGTTGAGAGAGGAAATGCCAAACTAGTAGTTATAGCTGTAGATGTAGATCCACCAGAAATAGTTGCTCACCTGCCATTATTATGCGATGCAAAAAAGATACCATTCGTGTATGTGCCAAGCAAGAAAAAACTAGGAGAAGCTGTTAATATAGAAGTAGGAGCAGCAAGTGTTGCAATTGTTGAAGGAGGAGAAGCAGAAAACGATTTAAAGAAAATTGTTGATAAAGTTAAAGAATTAAGAGCTAAAGCTGGTGCATAAATTTACTAATTTGCTCTTGGGGAATGTTAAATGCCTGCTAAAGGAGCCAAAGAGGAACAATTTAAATATGTGCTGAGGATCGCTGAAACTGACATAAACGGTAATTTAAACATTATATTGGGTTTAAGCAAGATTAAAGGTATCGGGTATCAAACTGCTTTAGCCATTGTTAGACACTTAAAGATTGATCCCAACAAAAGAATAGGTTATCTAAGCAATGAGGAAATAAAACAAATAGAAGACGTTATAAGCGATCTAACCAAGCTAAAGTTACCGAGCTGGATGTATAACAGAAGAAAAGACTATGAAACAGGATTAGATAAGCACCTTATTGGAGCAGATTTAATATTTGTTGCTAGGAGAGATGTTGAAAGAGAACAAAAAGTTAATTCTTGGAGAGGAGTTAGACATAAACTAGGACTTAAAGTAAGAGGACAAAAGACTCATACTACCGGTAGATTAGGTATGACTATAGGAGTTAAGAAAGAGAAGGTGGAAACAAGTGGGGGATCCCAAAAGCAGTAGAAAGAAGTGGGAAGGGCCTGGACATCCATGGATTAAGTCCAGGTTAGAAACAGAGATGAAAATAATAGGAAAGTATGGATTGAGAAATAAAAAAGAACTCTGGACTGCAGAAACTATAATAAGAACAGTTAGACATCAAGCAAGAAATTTACTTGCCTTACCAGAACCTCAAAGATCCGAAGTTGGTAAAAGCCTTTTGGATAGATTATACAAACTAGGCTTAATTGGAAAAGATTCAAGCCTTGATGATATTTTAGGATTAACTTCGGAAAATGTATTAGAAAGGAGATTACAAACCATAGTATTAAAGAAAGGAATGGCAAAAACAATTTATCAGGCTAGACAATTCATAACTCATGGACATATAGCCATAAATGGTAAAAGGGTTACAAATCCAGGATATTTAGTAACGAGGGAAGATGAAGATAAAATAACATATGCATTGGGTAGTCCAATTAAAGATATGATGGAAAGTAAAAGTAGTGAAGAAAATCAAGGTGAAGAGGGTGAGTCTTAATGGCGTTTAGAGAGCTTAGGTGGGGAGTAGCTCATATATATAGCAGTTTTAATAATACAATTATACACATAACTGATCTAACCGGTTCTGAAACGTCATCAAGAGTTTCAGGAGGTATGGTTGTTAAAGCTGATAGAGAGAAACCATCTCCATATGCAGCTATGATTGCCGCAATAAGAGCAGCTCAGTCATCTATGGATAGGGGTATAACAGCGATTCATATAAAAGTAAGAGCACCCGGAGGCCATGGACCTAAAACACCTGGACCAGGAGCTCAATCAGCTATAAGAGCTTTAGCTAGAGCAGGTTTCGTTATTGGGCGTATAGAAGATGTAACACCTATACCTCACGATACTACAAGAAGACCTGGCGGAAGGAGAGGTAGAAGAGTCTAAACTATTTTTTTAATATAAATTTAATTAGCCTGGTATTATTATTTATTTTGCAGATGCTTAGGTGGCATAAAAATGGAAAAAAGTGTTGATGTATTAGACCTTAAAAATAACAAAATAACAGTATATCTAGAAGGATTTCCTATAGCATTTGGTAATGCTCTTAGAAGGCTTGTATTATCTGATGTACCTACTATGGCTATTGATTATGTATACTTTTATGATAACGATACAAGCGTTTATGATGAAATCATAGCCCACAGACTAGGATTATTAGTTTTAAAATCTGATGATGCTATCCATAAATATAATTTACCAGAAAAATGTGCTGGTAAGGATGAAACTGATACTTCTTGTTATGTCCAAGTGGTTCTTGAGAAAGAGTTAAGCGATGAAAGCCCCTCAGGCATATATGTTAAAGCATCAGATCTTAAGTTTTCTGATGAGAATATAAAGCCTGCATATCCTGATACTCCCATAGTTTATCTTGCTCCCGGTCAAAGGATTCACTTAGTTGCCTATGCAAGGTTGGGAAGAGGTAGAGAGCATGGAAAATGGAGTCCTGCCTCCACATCTATTTTACAATACACAACTATGGTTGATGTAAAGGGGAGCGAAGCTAATGAAGAGTGCATAAAATGTGTTTCTTATTATAAAGAAGTTGAGGAAGCTCTTAAATCAAAAGAGAACAAAACGATAGAATATAAAACAAATATAAATACAAGCGGTTTAAGATATTGTGAAGATAGTGCATGCAAGAATGTAATTAAAGTTAGATATGATAGCAATAAATTGTTGCTTACAGTAGAATCTAATGGCTCTTTAGAGCCACAGCAAATTATTTTAGAAGCCTCTAAAAGCCTTGATAGGAGGGTAGAAGCGCTGCTGGAAAAAATTGAAAAGGGTGAGTAAATATGAGAAGAGAGATTACAAATGAGCTGTTAGTTAATACGCTTAAGAATTTGAGGAAGCAGTATAAAAATACTAAATCTAAGGTTTGGCTTTATATCGCAGAAATATTATCAAGACCTGCAAGAAGAAGGGTCATAGTTAACCTAAATAAAATTAACAGACTAGCCAATGATAATGATATTATAATAGTTCCTGGAAAAGTATTGGGAAGCGGTAAATTGAACAAAAAAGTTACTATTGCTGCATTCTCATTCTCAAAAGATGCTGTAGAAAAAATAAGATCCTCTGGTAGCAACAGTATTACTATAGAAGAAGTGATGAAAACGAACCCCGAAGGTAAGAATGTAAAAATAATAGTGTGAGGTGGTATGAGAATGGAAGAAATAGTAATTGATGGAAGTAATACAATATTAGGTAGGCTAGCAAGCCATGTAGCTAAATTATTATTAGAAGGAAACAAGGTTGTTATTCTAAATTCTGAAAAAATTGCCGTTAGTGGAGATCCATCGAAATTAATCCAATTTTATAAAGATACAGTATTAAATGTTAAGACTCACTATTCTCATAAATGGAGGCCAAAGAGAGCTAGATCACCAAGCAGGTTGGTTAAAAAGACTGTAGCAGGCATGTTACCAAAAAATAATAAGAAAGGTGAAGATGCTTTGAAAAGACTCAAAGTTTATGTTGGCATACCAAAAGAATATAAAAATAAGCAACCTATAAAACTACAGTTTACAGTAGATAAATTAGGAGGTAAGTTTACGACCCTTCAAGTAATAGCTGAGAATATGGGATGGAAGGTGGGTGCTGTTGAGTAACCTAAATCTGGTAGTGTCAACAGGCAAAAGAAAAAAAGCGGTAGCCACAGCTATAATAAAACCTGGTAGCGGTAAAGTCAAGGTAAATGGTGTTCCTGTAGAGATTATTCCAAACACTATGGCAAGAGTAAAAATAATGGAACCAATTTTATTGGTTGGAAAAGAAGTTATGAATCTAATAGACATAGAAGTAAGAGTGAGCGGAGGGGGAGTTATGGGACAGGCTTCTGCATCAAGAACTGCTATAGCAAGAGGGATAATTTCATTTTTCAAATGCAATGATAGCAGCGAAGAGTGCAAGAAGAGAAATGAAATTGCCGAAAGAATTAAGCAAATATTTGAAGAATATGATAGGACAATGCTATCTGGTGACTATAGAAGAACAGAACCTGAAAAATACATGAGATACAGCGCCAGAAGAGGATGGCAGACATCATATAGGTGAAAAATATGTTACCTCCAGTTAGATGTTTAACTTGTGGAGCCCCATTAGGGCACTTATATGAACCGTTTAAGAAAAGAGTTGAAGCAGGAGAGGATCCTGAAAAGGTATTAGATGATTTGGGAGTAAAGAGGTATTGTTGCAGAAGAACTTTATTTACTAGTATAGCTTATATAGAACAAATTTCCAAATATAGCACGTCCAGAATTGCAAGGTATAAGGAATTAGAAAAGGGTGCAAACGCTTGAGTGAAGAAGAAAATAAGGAATTACTAGTATCTTCAGATACGTACAAGAAAGCAGGAGTTATTTTTGGAACGCAGATATGTACAAAATATATGAGAGAATTTGTTTATAAAATATTACCTGATGGATTCTATCTACTAGATGTTAATAAAATAGACGAAAGAATTAGGATAGCAGGGAGGTTCCTATCTACATTTGACCAGAAAAAGATAGCCGTTGTATCAACAAGAATTTATGGTCAAAGACCCATAACAATTATGTGTGAAAAACTTGGTTGCAAAGCAATAAGTGGTAGAGTTATACCTGGTATTTTTACCAATCCAAACTTAGAGAGTTATATAGAACCGGACGCTGTAATAATAACCGATACCAGAACTGACAGACAAGCTTTAGTAGAGGCTTCCAAAATCGGCTTACCAGTAGTTGCATTAGCTGATACAGACAACAAAATAGAAGATGTAGATCTCATAATTCCTGCAAACAATAAAGGTAGAAGGAGTTTAGCTTTAGTTTATTGGCTATTAACAAGAGAAATAATGAGAAACAAAGGATTGCTAGCACCAGGTCAAGAACCTGATTTCACATATGAAGACTTTGTAACAAGCAGAATTAAAAAATAATCAACACTTTACTCTCATTACATTTAATATATCTCTTATTTCCTCTAACAATTCATTAATAGCAATCAATTTTCCTCTAGACTCTTCTCTTTTAGCCATTTCAGAAACATCTCTTTCTAATAAATCAAGCCTTATATAAACCATATCAAGCAGCTCTCTTGGATCTTTCTTTTCTATATTTTCCAAATTATTCACCTTATTTAAACAAGCAGATAAATCATTAAAAATTTTCTTTTAGAATTGAGCAAAATTTGTAGTAATAGACCAGCAATAACTTTTAAAGTGGTGGGTGATATACATATAGAGGGTTTAAATAGGGGGGTGCTAAAATGCAGTCAACTTACAACATAGAGGACGAATATAACAAAAAGCCAAAAGTCGTAGGACGCCATGTCTATGGAAATGTTAAGGGATGCAGAAACACTAACCTATTAAAAGACGAAAAGGGTTTAACTAGCCTTTTAATTAAGGCTGGAAATGCTGGAAATATGACAATTCTAGATGTTAAAACGTGGAAGATTGGCGAAGGAGTTAGCGCTGTGGCTATTGTATTAGAAAGCCATATAACAATACATACATGGCCCGAATATAAATTTGCTACAGTGGATGTATATAGTTGCGGTTCTCATACAGATCCCAAAAAAGCTTTCGATTTCATAGTAAATGCCCTCGATCCAGAGGATGTCGAATTCGGTATGACAGATAGGAGCCTGGAATAGGAAAGGCCCCCGGGTTCAGGCATTTTGGCCTGGGGGCCAAAGCAAACAAAAAAGAATTAAATCAAAATTATTTTTATTTTGTTAACTGATTTTCTTATTTATAACCCTTCGTTCCCTTTATTATGATTATTTCTTATAATATTCTGCTTATAAAAATCATCCTAAAGAGAAATTCTATAAAATAACTAATTAGGTTTAATCCAGTTATCTATTGCCTCATATAATTCTTTCATAGTGTTATCATTTAAATTAATTAAAGCGTTAAATGCATCATGCAATAAAATATGGTGTAATACTTCATCTTTATATATTAGCTTAAATGCAAATTCTAAAAATTTATCATTTTTTATGTTATTATCTTCCAAAACTCTTATTAAAAATTCCATAGCCTTTGATTCTTCCAAAATATGATTTTCTAATGATTTCAATACCTCTTTAGATTCTTGCAACATAGGAACTTCATTACCTTTATTTAACATTTCTTCAATAAATCCATAAACAATGCTATGCTTATAGGAATCTAACGAAGCGATAGTTAAAATTAATTTTAACATGGGGGACTCAGCTTTTTCAACAGTTTTTCCTAACTCCTTTGAATAAATTTCTTCATCTTTTTTCCATTGCCTAACGTTTTCTATTAAATCTTTGTTGTACAATGATCTCACCATTTTAATAATTTCTTCTATGTATTTAAATCTAACATAACTAACCATAATAGAAAATATATAAAAGCCCAAAGTATAACAATGAACTATATGGAGCGGGGTAGGGCAGCCTGGTAGCCCGCGGGGCTCATAACCCCGAGGCCGGTGGTTCAAATCCACCCCCCGCTATATATAAATCCTTAATGCATATTTTACTAGAGAAACAAATGCTATTGCCAATAGACCTAAAACAATGTTTTTTATAATATTTATTAAAACATTTTCATTACTGATTTTACCCATATAATATCCTAAATAGCCTAACTCAACAAATGATATAAATAAAGATATTATTAAAGCATGCGTTATATTAAAATTCAAGAAATATGATATAAAGAACGGTAAAGAAATAAGAGATGTAAAAACAAATGCTCCAAATCCGCTCCACAATGAAACATATAAAGACAAAAAATTAATAGATTTCCCATATATGCTATCCTTTAATGAAACCATAAGTGTCTTTTCTAAATCTTTCAGCTCCTTTAGTCTTTCATTTCTTTCAGAAAAATATACTGATATTACACTGCTAAATATTCCCATAGTTAAAGAGCTACCTAGTATGCTCATTCCTAAAATCAAAGAATTTAAATATGGTTCATATGCACCTATCATTACACCAAGAGATGCAAAAATTGAATCAAAGGAATTTGTTATAAACATCCTCCTTGCTATAGATCTTACTTCTTTAAAGAACTCAACGATCTCAAAAAAATTCTTTAAAAATTTTTTTAATTTATTAAACATGTTATTCCCTAGCTGCTATAGCCTCTATCTCTATTTGAGCGTTAACAGGTAAATCGTTTACAAATATAACAGATCTTGCTGGATATTGTCCTTTAAAATATTTGGAGTAAATATTGTTAAAAGTAGAGAACTTTGAAGGATCTTTCATAAAAACTGTTACCTTAACTAAATCATCAAATGATAAATTAGATGCTTCTAATATAGCTTTTAGATTTTCTAATACTCTTTTTACTTGTTCTTCGAAATCATCACTCACAAGCTTTCCTGTTTTTGGATCTAATGGAACCTGACCTGAAATGAATAAAAATCCATTAGAAATTATCCCCTGACTATAAGGGCCTACAGGTTTAGGTGCTTTATCTGTAAAAACTGCCTCTTTCAAATCTCCTCCCTATTTTTCATTAAAACTTATGAATTAAAAAGCTTAGTGAACTAGAATCGATTATATAATTAAGCATTATTAATTTTCTTATAAAATTCTGATATCTCTGCAATATCTTTGTCCCCAATTTTTAGCGTATCGCTTAATTTAAGTATATCTAGGACATTTCTCAAAAGAGGAGTGTAATCAATTCCATAATCGTTAAGATATTCTAAAGTTTTTTCTGCGACATATTTACTTAGCTTAACGCTAAAAACTTCTTTATAGTTTTTATTAATCATCATAGGAAACCTAGACCTTAATTGAACTGAGTCTGCTCCGCCCATAGTTAAAGCCTTTACTAATAGATCCTTATCTATCTTTAATTTATCTGCTATTTGAGATATTTCAGCCAAAAGGACAGTGTTTGCAGTTAGCAATAAAGTACTTATAAGTTTAATTATATTAGCATTTTCATTACTCCCTAAATAAATATATTCGCCCATATCTTTTAGCAAATTCTGAGACTTTTCATACAACTCTTTGTTTCCACCAACATAGAATATTAATCTACCTGCTTCAGCATCAGCAGGTCCTCTCTCTATTTTTGCCGAAATATATTTTAACCCACTGTTATTTACAAAATTAATAACATCATTTATTTCATCATAACCCATTGTTGTCATATCTATAATTACGCCTTTATAATTATTTAGAATTTTTAGTGTTTCTATAACTTCTTTTCCAGTCGGTAATAATAACAATGCGTAATCAGAATCATAAGCATCTGAAACGCTGTTTAAAGGTTTAAATCCTTTCAAATCTGCCAGGATTTTATATGAATTTTTATCAACATCAAAACCTTCTACTTCATATCCTTTACTAACAAGATTTTTTGCAATTCCTCTACCCATCCTACCTAAACCAATTATAGCTATCTTCATTCCTGAACGCCTTTAATTTTCTGTTTTATAATAAAGCAATTATAACCTTTTTTAATAGAACATATATAATTATTTAAAAAAATTTTTTATGGTTTAATAAAAGTATTTTATTTAATATTCTCTAGCTATAAATGTTGAAAACTTTATCCTTAAACTATAACAAAATGTAAAAATTTTAGTTATACCAGAGCATTAGGAGATAAATATGAAGTTTGCTGATGCGCACTCACATATAAATCCAATTAAAGGAATGGGATATAAAATATCAGAAAAATTTAAATCTAATGGAGGATGGTTCATTTCTTACGTCTCAGCGTCGCCTTGGGATTACTTTGATAATTTTAATGGTTTTGAATCATATAGAAAAATGATTGAATATCAAATAAAAGAGTGCAAGAAATCAAATGAAATAGGAATTAAAACTGTTTGTATAGCTGGTTTCCATCCTGAAGATATAGATTTTTTAATCGATAAAATAAAGATGAGCCCAAGCAGCGTCTTAAATTTAGGTTTAAAGGTCATAGAATATGAATCCAATTTATGCAAAGATGGTATTCTCTATGGTATTGGTGAAGTTGGAAGACAACACTATAAAACCATGCCTGAGAGAGTAGCTATTTCTCAAATTATTTTGGAAAAAGCCTTTGAATACGCTAAAGATTATGATTGTATGATACACATGCATTTAGAAAATGCTGATATAGATACTGTGAAAATAATAGATTATAATGTTAATAAGGCTAATATAAACAACAAAAGGAAAATAGTATTCCATCATGCAAAACCATCAATGTTAATCGAAATCAATAACTTTGGATATTCTTCTACAGTATATGGCATAGATGAAGTCTTAAACTTTGTCCTATATAGTTTACCTCCAATTTTTATGATAGAAAGCGACTTTCCTGATAATCCTGCGTACAAGAAAGTTGTATATCCATGGGAACTTCCAACAAAAATAGCTGAGATTTCTAAAAAATTTAATCTAAGTGAAGAATATCTATATAGAGTTAATATTGATAACATTAAACAATCATATGGTATAGAACCTTAAGAAAAATCAGCTACTTCTAGAGCTTCTTTTTGCTCTAGTTTCTTAACTGATAAATACCTATAAGATATTTGGTGTAAAAATGCATTATGTCCTTGTATCATTACTGAATGCAACCTAGAGTTTGATTTCTTTAAGAGCTTATTTATTATTTCAGGGCTGAGCCTATCCTCTCCATCAGTTATCAAAACAATATCGCTCGGTTTATCTTTACTGCTCGTCTTTGTTTTATCCATATCATCGACAGCAGATGATATAGCCCTCGTTATATCAGTTCCTCCCCCTGCTTTTATTCTTGCTAAATATGATAAAACGTTTAAAATATCCGATGCCTTTGCATTACTTTTAACGTTCATAGGTTGATAAGGAACTGAATCGAAAAATCTAACAAAAAAGTTTCTTCCTTCATCCATAGCTTTTTTAAATAACGCAACTGCAACAGCTCTAGCCCAATCTATTTTTGAACCTACCATACTACCGCTTTTATCTAATAAAACATAAATAGGCCCTTTGTTTGAAGGTAAGTTCTTTTCATAGAGTAATAACCTATCATTAGCAAATTCTGCATAAAACAATAAACTTGGAAATGCAAGCTGGCTATAATGTACTCTTTCTATATCTCCCCCAATTTCGATTCCTGAGATCCAACCTTTAGAATAATTTATAGTGTTTTTTGTTTTCGCATTGGTTATCATCTTTAGGCCTTCTATTTTCTCTAAAATTCTTGCTACATCCGTTTCTCTTGCTAACTTTAATATTTCCTCTGCAGAGCCTTCTAAAGAAAAAATGCTTCCTTTTCCTGCGCCCATTTTTTCAGCTAGCATCTTAACTTCTTTTGCCATTTCCGCGTCTTTCATAGCTGATTCAGAGGCTTTTTGTATAGCATTTTGTAATTCTTGAGAATTATTTCCTTCATTATCGGACTCGTTTTGACTACTTCCTTCTTTTCCTTTATCGCTTCCTTGATTTGGTGGTAATAACTTGTTAAGTTTTTCTATAAAAGAAGCTGCTGCAACTATACTTGTAACGCTATCTGCTGACGTATATATTTTCGTTTTCCAAACCGATTCTGTTTTTAACAATGTAGATATTACTGTTCTTCTAAATGCCTCTTCTTCATCATCTTCAGGAGATCTTTCATCTGTTGATGGTATTGGGAAATAATATGTATAAAACAAGTCTATACCTAAATAGGGAGAAATTCTTGGATCCAAGTTTTTTCCTGATAAGTCCTTTGCTGTTGCTAATATTTTCTCTCCTCTATAAAGTCTTAGCTCATCTATGTTGCCTATTTCTCTATAAACGCTTTCTTTTCTTTTATTTTGCTCCTCCATATTAGACTCCTCACATATTTAACTTTATCATTATTTCTTGAGATAGAGATTCTATCATATCATTTAATTCTTCCGCCTTTTTCCTTATTTCTTCATCTTCAACATCTTGAACCAGGTTTTGTACTTTTGACTTTGCAGCTTTTAGGTTTTTATATATTTCCAGAAGCCTTGGGTCAAAAGATTGCATCTGTTGTATACTTCTCCTAGAGTTCTTTATATTACTAGTTATTTCTTCTAATTCTCTCATAACTCTATCCTTTGTTTTCAGTTCTTCCATCAATATAGTCCCTATTTTTTCGAAATCCTCTATGCTTTTAGGAACAGTATATTTTAACACTATCAAATCTGATTCCGTAGCTTGATATCTTTTTTCAAGCAATGCATGGGCAGCTATTGCTTTTAATATCTTTCCCTTTCTTCTATCGCTAAGTTGTAATCCCTTCTCATTTAATATCATAAACATCCTTAATAGCTTGCTTTTAATGTTGTTTATGTCTACTTTAAACAACAATGAATTTAATGCCTTTACATTGCTTATGTCCATTATTTTACTAGTTTGTATGTAAATCCCTTTCTCTATATCCCAAGAAGCATCGAGTAATCCTTCCCAATGCTCTTCATCAACAGGCTTAACATTATGTCTAAACAAAAACCTATCATAAAGCGCCTCAAGTTCGGGCTCTTCTGGTATTCTATTACTTGCTCCCATCAAAGTCCATAACGGTACCTTTATTTCATTATACCCATCATATAATATCCTTTCTTGCATTATGCTCAAAATACTGTTCAAAACTGCACTATTAGCATTAAATATCTCATCTAGAAAAGCAATTTCCGCCTCAGGCAATTTATTTTTAGTTATCCTCTTATAAATCCCTCTTCTTAAGCCTGCTATATCAAGAGGCCCAAAAAGCTCGCTTGGTTCTGTAAACTTTGTTAAAAGATATTTAAAATATTTTGCCTCCAATAAATCAGCTGATCTTCTTGCCATAGCGCTTTTAGCTGTCCCAGGCTCTCCTATTAATACTACATGCTCTCCTGTAATAAGGGATAATGTTAGGACTAATGCTTCTTCATGTCTTCCCACAAAAGGTTCTTCTAATGATGCCAAAAACTTGTTTGCCATATCTAATAGATTTGATGAATCTTCGCTCAAATTACACACCTAGCCTCATATCTATTTAGAACTGCAGAGGGAATAAAGGTATAGTTATATAAGATTAATGCAAAGCTATTTAAAGGTATATTAATTTTTATTAAAAATTTTTATTAAAAATATGCCTTCTGCTTTTTTCGTATACAATAGAATTAATTTTTAAATAGGGGTAGTTTCCCTTATAAATCCCAGCAAACAATAAACATTAATGGTGGGATTATGGTATATAATGTTTATGAAAAATCTACTAACTATCATTCAAAAGAAGTAATAGCAATTTTATATAATGATCCCTTGTATGATTATTTAAAGATTTTAGATCCTACAACAAAAAACGTTATTGCTAAGTTTGAAATCGAAAAGCCTAGAGAAGAAATTTTAGACCTAACTAATTTCATTCCAACCCTTGTTGAGAATTCAGAAGAGATCAAAGAAATAAGAAAAATAAGAAATGAAGCATTAATACAAGATAAAAGCAATGCAAGCAGTTAAAATTATTTATTTTCTTTTATTATTTGTTGAGCAACGCTACTTGGGTTAGATGATTTTTCCAAAATATCTATCCATTTCCACTGCCTCTCTATCTCTTCTTCTAATCCTTTAATTTTTTCAGGATCTTTCATTAATTGTGCATACCTTCCCTGAACTTTAATATATTCTATTATTGGAACTCTTTTTTCTGGCTTCCTATATAACCTACTAAATACGCTAACTGTTAGCTTCCCATTTTCATACTCATAGAGTGGAAATAGACCTGTTTGAACAGCTAATTGGCCTAGTTTTGCAGTAAGACTTGGATCAAATTTCCATCCAACAGGATCAGGAGCTAAAAGATGTATGTATTTGAATCCCTTAATTTTTGCTGCCTTCCTAAGTTTATCAATAAAATCTTGTGGATAACCAACTGTTGCTGTCGCAACGTAAGGTACTTCATGTGCTATCATTATCATAGGTATGTTTTTCTTATGCTCTTTTTTTCCAGTCCAAGTAGTTGTTGTCCAAGCACCATAAGGAGTTAAACTACTCCTCTGAATCCCTGTATTCATATAAGCCTCGTTATCAGCACATATATACATTATATTATCATTCCTTTCAGCTGCACCACTCATAGCTTGAAATCCTATATCTCCTGTACCACCGTCTCCTGCCCATACAATTACTGTTGTATCTTTGCCTTGGGATTCAAAAGCAGCTTGCATTCCAGACGCTGCACTTGCTGCACTTGCAAATACTATGTTTAATATTGGGAAATTAATACCGCTCTTTGGTGTGTATCCTTGAATTACGCTACTACAACCAGCTGGAATTACTAATACAACATCGTCTCCTAAGGCCATTTTAACATATCTTAACCCCATCGTTTCGGGGCATCCTGGACAAGCAGCATTGCCAGGCATGCCGTACCTTACTCTAGGGAAATCGGCTAACCTCACTGGCATTATGATACCACCTCCTCTATTTTAACATTCCTATATTTTGCAGGGAATAACCACTTAATTGGATCATAAACCTTCCCATTCTCTTCAACCTTATTAACAAAATCTATCATTTCGTTTGCAAAGTCTTCTGGCAATACATCTACTCCTCCAAGACCAGCTATCACACCTCTTATATTAGTCATACCATATAGTGTTGAAGAAAGTTCTGTAAATAATTGACCTGCATTACCAAAAGATATGCTTCTATCAAAAACTAGCACGCCTTTCTTATTATATAATTTTTCTCTTAATATTTCAGCAGGCCATGGCCTTATAAATCTAATCCTTGCTATTCCAGCATTAATACCTTTTTCTCTTAAAATCTTTACGGCCTCTTTTGCATCTCCTGCCCAGCTTCCCATTAATACCATTACGTAGTCTGCGTCATCGCATCTGTAACACTCAACGAGTCCTCCATAATACCTACCAAAAGCTTTACCATAACTTTGATCGACTTCCTCTATTACTTTCTTAGCAGCCTCTTGACCAACTTGAATAGAGTATCTCATCATATAATAATCGTCATCGCTTGTCATATTACCCATAACTATTTTTGATTCTGGCGTAATAACGTAAGGTTGCCTTCTTGGAGGTAACCAATTATCTACATCTTTTTGATCAGGAACATTCACGGGAGCAACTGTATGAGTTAAAATAAATCCATCTAAACCAACAATAACCGGTAAATAGACTCTTGGATCTTCACTAATTCTAAATGCCTGTATAGTCATATCTAAAACTTCTTGGTTTTCTTGTGCAATCCCAATTATCCAACCGGTATCTCTTTGATCTACAACATCACTATGCTCTACATGTATATTCCAAGGAGCACCAATAGCTCTTGCTGCAACTGCCATAACCACTGGTATTCTGGCTGAAGCTGTCCACCACAATACCTCATGCATATATAATAATCCATGACTTGCTGTTGCTGTAAAAGCCCTAGAGCCTGCAGCCGCTGCTCCTAAAGTTGCTGCCAATGCGCTGTGCTCACTTTCAACTCTTATCATTTTTGCTTCAAGTTCTCCTTTTTCTATCATTTCTGATAATTTTTCTACTATAGTTGTTTGAGGTGTTATAGGATAAGCTGACGTTACTTTAATTCTGGCAAGTTTAGCTGCTTCTGCTACAGCATAATTTCCTGTTAAGGTTTTAATCATCAATTCTCACCCCTTTTTACTTCGGGAACCATCTCTATTGCATTAACTGGACAGACAGCAGCACAAATACCACATCCCTTACAATAATCATAATCAACGTAAACCATATCATCTTCTCTCCTTAAAATTGTGTCTTCAGGACAATATAACCAACAATATAAGCATTTTGTACATTTCTCTTCGTTTATAACAGGCCTTTCAGTTCTCCATGAACCTGTTTTTCCTGAAGATCCAAAATCCGGCCTTGATATAGGCACTATAAAATATGTTTCTGCATCTTTTATTATTAACGTAGAGTTCTCTTGTGTCATATCCTACACCCCTTTATGTATACCAAATTAGGCTTAAATAAGCTGAATATATAAAAACAGAATTTCAATATGAATCACCACATAATGAGGTCATTTTGTATGCATCTAGTGCTGCTGCTGCGTTTGCTTTAGCTATATTTGGTGATGAAAACTGTTCAGCAATAGCGTTACTAATTGAATCTATAGAGACTATACCTAATGCTTTTGAAACTGCTCCTAATATCGCAGTATTTACAGTAGGCCATCCACTTATAACTAAGTTATGGCTTTTAGCTATCTTTGTTGCATCTACACAATAAGTCTTTACATTATCTAAAGGTTCGTTAACTGGGGAGTTAACAATTGCAATACCGTTAGGCTTTAACCCACTCAAAACATTTACCATCTTAATAAGCTCATAATCCAAAACAACTATTGCATCTGGATTTCTTACTTGGCTGTGCTTCTCTATAGGTTTATCTGAAATTCTTGAATAAACTTCTACTGGGGCTCCTCTTCTTTCTGCGCTAAAATTTGGAATTGCTTGAGCATATTTACCTTCTAAAACTGCTGCCCTGGCTAATATTGTTGCTGCAGTAACGGCCCCTTCCCCGCCTCTTCCATGAAACCTAAGCTCTACATACATACAAACACCCTTGCATTCCAATATCTAAATTTGCCGGGGAGGTTTATATTTTAGAGTTAAGAAGTGGGATGCAGAGGAAACAGAGGGGTCTAATATTTCTATGTATTATACCTAACTAATAACTCAAAATATCAACTTTTCTGTGCCTTACAATTTATTTTCTAACAAATAGTTTTTAGTAAATAGTTTCAACGCATATATAGTTATGTTTTATTATATCTATTTGGCCTCTTATATTATCCTAGACCCCTCTATTTCAAATAGAAAGTTTTTTGATATATAAAATTAAGAAGATCAATCATTATACAAACCATAAATAAAAATCTGAGTTAAACCAAAAGATTTCTCCATAAGAAACAGAGGGGGATGGGAGTTTTTACCAGATTTCTCCATAAGAAACAGAGGGGTTGTTTACTCCCCGGTTAACAAACAGATAGATTATCATATAAAAAACTAGTTTGTTCTTGAATCCAATATAGATAAAAAAGTTTCTTGTTTATAATCACTATGGATTTGCATATACTTTAAATATTTTATTAATATTTACATAATTTAAGCTTGATAGTATTGGTAATTGAATGTATTTTTCTTTTTGTAGATGCATTAATTCTCCTGTTTCAGGCATATAAATACCAGGCAAAAGTCTCCTATCTATTCTAATTTTAAGTTTATTAATATATTTGGATTCAAAACCACATTTTTCACATCTATAACCTTTATTATGGCCTAAACTTTTCATTCTACTTCCACAAATTGGGCATCTTGGAGAGAATTCTTTTTCATATTGGTTTACATAAATTACTTCCATAGAATAAGCTGAAATTGTAGGATTAGAATTGTAAAAATATGGCCTAACAGATCCTTGAACTTTAATATAATCGCCATTAACAAGTAATTTAGCTGCTTCATTTAAAGGCCCCGTATCTTTATAGAATGAAATATCAAACATTCCATATTTTGTATTTAACGAAACAATAACATGTCCTTTTGGTAAAATCTTTATATTAGAAACATATCCTTCAATTTCAACGTTTCTATATGGATATGGATGCACATCGTTAAACAATCCATAGCTAGTGTGTTGATTACTCCTAAACAATAAAGCGAAATGAGGAGTTTCACACAATGAAGATTCGTACTTCCAAAGAAGTTCTTCACAACTTCCCCTAAATCCAGAAAGTATGGGATCAGGACCATTAGGTTTTACAGAAGTTTTTTCTTTAATATAATCATAATTATTTATACTACATGCTGGTAAACTTTTTTCGATTTTTAAAACCAAATCATCTCTAACACATCTATCTTTATTCCAATTATCTGGAAGTCTATAGAAAATAAGCTCAAATGTATAAGGTTCATATAACCCTAAAGATCCTTGAGCAGCAGTTGCACCAATTAATCCTTTCCCTCCATAATATAACACTTTGTTCTTTTCTAAGATATTTATAGTCTCATCTAATAAAACAACATCAGACAGAGCTTTTTTATAAAAATTTTTAAAGTTCTCATCTTCCCATACTTTACCTTGTGTTATTACAATACCAGGTTTTTTATTGGGTGATGGAGGCCTAGGATTTGTATACTCGTCAACTAAATTTTTAGCAATTTCAAAGATTTCCTTTGGGTCATCATAGATAAATCTTAAAGCTGTTGAAGCATTACCCCTAGTTTTCCATGGTATTCCAGGATTTAACCTCACTAATAATGGATAATCTATTAATTTTATTTTATCTTTGATTTCATGAAGAAAAATTCCAGTAAAGTGGGTTGTACACCCACCATACTGGCTATCTATATCATCAAAAGAAATTGTTATTATATTCTCCATTACTTTTTCATCTAAACTATCTTTTTTCTTTGCTTATAACAACTATACTTGTCAAGGTGCTTTTTACACCATCAAGCCTCCTTATTTTATCAGTTATTAGTCCTCTTAGTTTGTCCATACTTTCTGCTTCAACAAAAGCTATTATGTCATGTATTCCATATACCATATAGACTTTTTTAACTTCTTGCATTTCGTTTAGCTTGTTAAATATATCATTTTCTTTACCTACATCAGTATTTATCATAACAATAGCTTCTGACACTTCCCCACCACCAACTCAATATTATATTAGGCAGGTTGATATATTTTAATCTTTATGCCGTGTTTTATTGTGTTAATAGATAAAAACCCGCAAAAGAATTAATAAACCAACAAAATATAGAAAATATTGAGGGCCCGTAGCTCAGCTAGGTAGAGCGCCCGGCTCATAACCGGGCGGTCCGGGGTTCGAATCCCCGCGGGCCCATATTAAATACCATGATCTTCTTATAAAATTGGAAACATAATTTACTTATAAATATAAAAATTTAAATAAGATAAAGAGAATTATAACGGTGGCATGAGATTGAATAACTATGACGAAATAATATTAGGTGCTGGATGGGCAGGACTACTTTATGCTGATATGAAATTAACAAATTATAATTATAAAATAGCCATTATAGAAAAAGAAACCGAAGACGAAAAGGGAGGGCTATTAAGAAGTGAAACAATAAACGGGTTTACTTTCGATATAGGAGGACCTCATTTATTATTTAGTAAAGATACAAATATACTTACAAACATCGTTAAATTATTAGGCGATAATGTAACAAAAAGAGAAAGAAACAATTACGTATTATATAATAATAAACTAGTTCCATATCCTTTTGAAAATGGTATATATGTACTGGATCCAGAAGCACGTGTTAATTTTATAAAAGGTATTATAGAACGCATGATTTTTATTTCAGAAAATAAGGAATGGAGGCCAAAAAATTTTCTAGAATGGATTACAGGTTTCTTTGGAGATTATATGGCTAACGAGTATTTGATACCATATAATAAAAAAATTTGGAAGAGATCTTTAGAAAATATGGCAGCTGATTGGGTTTTTACGCCAGGAAGGTTACCTTTTCCTAATCTAGAAGACATGTTAAAGGCAGCAGCTGGCATACCTAATGTAGGATATAAAGAACAATCATATTTTTATTATCCAAAAATCGGTGGAATACAATCCTTATATAATTCTTTATTTAATAAAGTCGCAAAAAGAGGTGTTAATTTTTTATTCGGTGAGAAAGTAGATAAAATAATAAAAAATAATAAGGATAATTACAAGATTAATGATAAAATTAATGCTAAAAGGATAGTTAGCACGATACCTTTACCAGAATTGTTAATTAGTTTAGATTCTGAAGAAAATAGGAGATTAGCAAATGAATTTGATTATAATAGTGTTGTTGTAGTTGGTATTGCTATCTCTTCAAATACACCGAATCAAACAACCGTTTATGTACCAGATCCAAAAATCATTTTTCATAGATATACATGGATGAGTTCATTAATTCCAATTAAAGAAAAAAGTAATCTTATAGCTGAAATAACTGTTCCAAAAGGGGAAGATGTTAATTTAAACAAAATAACTAATCAGGTTATAAAAAATCTAGCAGATATAGGAGCTATAAAAGATGAAAAAGATGTGCTTTTTTCAAAAGCATGGTTTAACAAATATGGCTATCCAATTTATACTTTGAATCACAATGAAATAAGAAGAAAAGCAATGGAAATATTGAACAATTATGGGATTAAATCTGTTGGAAGGTGGGGATCATGGCACTATTGGAATACAGATATGGTTTATAGAGCAGTTAAGGAAGTAATAAATTCATAGTATTTTATTTAAATGTTCTTAAAAATTATTTTGTTTATTGATATTTTTGTAAAATAATATTATCAGTTAAGATGTAATAAAATTTTTACTTATATAGTTCTTTTACTTTTAAATTTAATAAAAATTGGGTTATCGAAAAAGATGGTAACCGAATATTTGCAATGTTAAATTATGTTATAATACTCACTATTATTACCATTTAACTTAATATATTTTTGACCTAATGTTTTATGACCAAGAAATAAAGTCATAATAGTTTATCGGAAGGTATTTTATATTGAAATCCTTGTAAATGAACCTATAATCCTCTTCGTTAACTCCATGTATGTCCTGCCTAATGATTTTATTACGTTTCTTTATATAATATAATTCCAAACCTATTTATATCTTCTAATGCCCTATCATCAACATATGGTGATATTA